>NZ_JAWUEI010000004.1:0-229258 GCF_036663495.1 Enterobacter sp. 342 | reverse complement strand
TGAGTCCGGTACAATACCGAACTCAGGCCATGTCAGCCGCCAGTTAAGAAAGTGTCCAATATATGGGGTTCACTTCATGATGGCGGTTTTTTTATAGCTGTTATTCTTCAACCTCTTCATCCTGGCGGATCTGCATCGCCCACCGTTGCGCGGATTCCGGCACTGTAAAAGTAGGTGAACGACGGAAATGTTCGCCGATCAGGACAAACGCAACATATTTCCCCCGCAACTGCCAGACGTCGCGAAAACCCTCCACTTTCAGGGCATGGTCAGGCGGCGCGGGTTCAACGCGGGGCACATAGCTAATAACCTGGCGGTTTTGTTGACGAAGAGGTTTCATAAGCGGCTGGTTCACTAAAACAAATTCTTGAAGCAGGAAAATTCTATGATAGCCGATCCTGCTACCTTCCGTCGCGCTCCGAGTGGGTGAGATGACTCCTTTCGTTAATGGCGGTATGTGAAAACTCTTAGTTAGCAAACCATCCTGCGACATTATCCTATCCTTAAAAGGTCTTTTAGCAATGAATCAAGGAGAATCGTGCAATGTCGAACAAAGATAAAACACATCTATCACCGATTCATGGCACTGAAGAATCTCAACCGGGGATGGACTCTCTCGCCCCTGCTGACGGCTCTCACCGCCCCTCACCCGGCCCTTCTGCCCCAGGCGAACAACCTACCGCACCGGGAAGCATAAAATCACCGGACACGGGAAATGAGAAGCTGAAATCTCTTGAGCCACACCGTAAAGGCGGAGAAGGTTTTGCGCTCACCACCAATCAGGGGGTGCGCATTGCTGACGATCAGAACTCCCTCCGCGCAGGCGCACGTGGGCCGACCCTTCTGGAAGATTTTATCCTGCGGGAAAAAATCACCCATTTTGACCACGAACGGATACCGGAACGCATCGTCCACGCCCGCGGTTTCGCGGCACACGGCTACTTTCAGCCCTATAAGAGTCTGAAAGCGATCACCAAAGCGGATTTCCTCTCCGACCCGGATAAAATCACACCGGTGTTTGTACGTTTCTCCACCGTGCAGGGTGGCGCGGGTTCGGCAGACACCGTCAGAGATATCCGCGGCTTTGCCACTAAATTTTATACCGAAGAGGGTATTTTCGATCTGGTGGGCAATAACACCCCGGTGTTCTTCATTCAGGATGCGCATAAATTTCCTGACTTTGTCCATGCGGTAAAACCGGAGCCCCACTGGGCCATACCGCAGGGACAAAGTGCGCACGACACCTTCTGGGACTATGTCTCCCTACAGCCTGAAACATTACACAACGTGATGTGGGCGATGTCAGACAGGGGCATTCCGCGCAGTTATCGTACGATGGAGGGATTTGGCATCCATACCTTCCGTCTGATCAACGCCGAAGGTAAAGCCACGTTTGTCCGTTTCCACTGGAAGCCTGTGGCGGGTAAAGCCTCGCTGGTGTGGGACGAAGCGCAGAAGCTGACCGGACGCGATCCGGACTTCCATCGCCGTGAGCTGTGGGAGTCCATTGAAGCGGGTGATTTCCCGGAGTATGAACTTGGCCTGCAACTCATTCCGGAAGAGGACGAATGTAAATTCGATTTCGATCTCCTTGACCCGACGAAGCTGATCCCGGAAGAGCTAGTGCCAGTTCAACTGGTGGGGAAAATGGTGCTCAACCGCAACCCGGATAATTTCTTTACCGAAAACGAACAGGTTGCGTTCCACCCGGGGCACATCGTACCGGGACTGGACTTCACCAACGATCCGCTCTTGCAGGGACGCCTGTTCTCATATACCGATACGCAGATCAGCCGTCTTGGTGGGCCGAATTTCCACGAAATCCCAATAAACCGCCCAACTTGCCCGTACCACAACTTCCAGCGCGACGGGATGCATCGGCAGGATATTGATACTAACCCGGCTAACTATGAGCCAAACTCCATCAACGATAACTGGCCGCGCGAAACCCCTCCCGGGCCGAAACGCGGTGGATTCGAATCGTATCAGGAGCGTATCGATGGTAACAAAATTCGCGAACGCAGCCCCTCGTTCGGCGAGTATTACGCCCACCCTCGCCTGTTCTGGAACAGCCAGACGCCGATAGAGCAACAGCACATTATCGGCGGCTTCAGCTTTGAGCTCAGCAAAGTGGTGCGAACCTACATCCGCGAGCGCGTGGTCGATCAGCTGGCGCATATTGATATTCAGCTTGCTCAGAGCGTGGCGGATAACCTGGGTATTACGCTCACCGATGAGCAACGCAACCTGGCGCCGCCAAAAGCGGTTAATGGGGTGAAAAAAGATCCGTCACTGAGTCTGTATGCAGTTCCGGGTGGCTCATTTAAAGGCCGCGTGGTCGCCATTCTGCTGAATGATAAAACCCGCGCCAGTGATGTGCTGGGAATTATGCAGGCGCTGAAAACCCAGGGCATGCATGCGAAACTGCTTTATTCCCGCATGGGGGAAGTGACCGCCGATGACGGCTCCGTGCTGCCGGTAGCGGCGACCTTTGCCGGTGCGCCATCGCTAACCGTCGATGCGGTAATTGTGCCGTGCGGGGATATTAACAGCCTGCTGACCAACGGTGACGCAGTCTATTACTTGCTGGAAGCCTATAAACATCTTAAACCGATCGCGCTATCCGGTGATGCGCGACAGTTTAAAGCGCAGTTGAAGGTGGCGGATCAGGGTGAGGATGGCATTGTGGAGGGCGATAACGTCGATGACGCGTTTATGACGAAACTGTTTGATTTGCTCGCTGTTCACCGCGTCTGGTCGCGCAGCAGTAAGATTGCCCAGATACCGGCGTAAAAAAATGCCGGGTAAGGCGAAACCGCCCCCCGGCACTTCTTACAGATCCCTGAACGTTCCCAACCGATATCCGCGCTCGGCAACCGCGTACTTCAGCGATGCCGACGTCAGCACATCCAGTTCCGCCAGTCTTGGCCAGCAGTAGGCGCTCTTGCGTACCGTGTTATCAACAAAAGCAGGGTGCGCCATCACTTCCACCGACTTTTCACCTCGGGCGGCCGAATCATCCAGCACTTTCAGGAATAGTGCTTCACTGATCTCTTCGCCGTAAAACGCACTACTGAATCCGTCCGTTGTGGGCACAGAGAAGAATGACAAGCCGTGCAGTACCTGCACGTCACGATCCACACGCATTGCTACCCCTTTGCGTCGCGCAAACTCTGCGACAATTGGGAAAATTGCCGGGATCATATGCACGTGATGGTGACTGTCTATGTGCGTCGGCTCCTTGCCAAACACATCAACAAAGCGGTTGAACTGACAGTCCAGCTCACGGGTAATTTCTTCGAGCGGCAGAGCATCCTGCTCCGCCAGTTCCCAAATCCACTTACCCAGCTGTCCGTCGCGAGTCAGACCTGGCATCTGCGAAAGCGGCATCCCAAGTGTCAACACAAAGTGCATGCCGACGCCCAGTGCCGGAACGTCGCGGCTCAACTGCGCCGCGTGTTCAACCGCTTCACCATTAACCAGTGCCGTTGTAGAGGTTACGATCCCCCGACGGCAGGCTTCAATAATGCCGTAGTTTTGACCTCTGGAGAGACCAAAATCATCAGCATTGACGATCAGCAGGTTTTCCATTGCGCATCCCCTTAACGGTGTTTGAACTTCAGCTTCTCTATTGTTGCAGCAAAGTTCGGCAACCATTTTTCATGCGCCAGAATCATCTCACTGGCCAGTTGCTCCGCATCGCGATCAGAATGAACCAGCGGGCTGAGGTTCAGTGCCAGCAGCACGTCATTAAGCTCACCGCTTAACGCCGCATGACTGGCAGCTACTTCAAATCCTTTGATGGTGTGAATCAGGCCCATGACTTTGTCATCAAAGTGAGTGATGCGCGGATGTGGTTTCGCCCCATCACGCCCCAGAATACAGGTCATCTCGATGGCCCAGTCAGCCGGAATGTTGTCGATATGGCCATGATGCGGCACATTAACGTAATGCTCCGCTTGCTTATCGTTGTAAATGGCATTGATAACTTCACACGCTGCATCGGAGTAATACGCCCCACCGCGCTGCTCCAGCTCTTTCGGTTTGACGTTCAGGTTCGGATCTTTATACAAATCGAACAGCTGCTTCTCCACTTTCTGGACTATCTGAGCACGTGCGCCGCCCTTATAGTACTCGCCCATTTCGATAGCCAGCATCTCTTTCTGCTTAAAGTAGTAAAGCAGGTACGAGCATGGCAGCAGATTCAGCGAGCGGATTAGCCCTTCACTGAACGGCAGGTCAAAGATGTTTTTCACGGACGCCGCGGTCAGGCGGCCGGAAGCCACGCCGTCGAGCAGTTCAGCAAAGCGTGATTTTCCGTTCACAATGACATCTTTGATAAACACCATGTGGTTCAGGCCGAACAGATCGATGGAGAGATCGTCGTTGTCGGTCAGTTCCAGAACGTCGCGGATAAACATCTTCATGCCAATCGGAATATTACAGACGCCGATAAAGCGTTTGAAACCTGTATGGCGATAGACCGCCTCGGTCACCATCCCGGCCGGGTTGGTAAAGTTAATCACCCATGCGTTCGGGCAAATCTCTTCGACATCTTTGATGATGTCGAAAATGACTGGGATGGTACGCAAACCTTTGAACAGGCCGCCCGCGCCGTTGGTCTCTTGTCCCAGATAACCGTGACTCAGTGGAATGCGTTCGTCCAGTTCACGCGCCTTTAACTGACCCACGCGCAGTTGGGTGGTCACGAAGTCAGCATCTTTCAGCGCCAGTCGGCGGTCCAGGGTTTTATGCACGGTTAAAGGCACGCCGGCTTTCTCAACCATGCGCTTGCACAGGTCGAAAATAATATTCAGTTTCTCCTGGCCTTCCTCAACGTCAACCAGCCATAACTCGCTAACCGGTAATTCATGATAACGTTTCAGGAAACCTTCAAGTAATTCCGGGGTATAACTGCTGCCGCCACCAATGGTTACGACTTTTAATTTCTTTTGCATAATATCTCCCTTAGCGTATCAGGTTAATCGCCTGCAAGGTATAGCGTACTCTTCCCGCTATTTGGGCAAGCAATCAAGGCAATATTCGTGGCGGGTAAATCCGCCGAAAGTTAATTAATTACCGTCAAGTTTTTCCGGTAACTGTTCGGGGTGAACGATGTCAATTTCTTAAAGGTTTTAATAAACAGACTGGGGCTACTGTATCCGGATTCGTAAGCAATATCGGTGACAGAATAGTTGGTAATTTCCAGCTGTTTTTTGGCAAAATTAATGCGGATTTCATTAATAATTTGCACTGGTGTTTTACGATAATAACGCTGTGTCGCGCGGGTCAGATATTCCTGCGATTTTCCCGACAGTGAAACCATATTCTCCAGCGCATTTTCACTGAACTGTCCTTTATCGTGCATCAGTTCCACGGTACCGCGCAGCCATTGCGGAACATCATCCGTCACCTGCTGCTCTTCGCGATGATGGCGCAGCCGGTTCATCACATAGAATGTCACCGTTTCAATAAACTCATCAAATTCATTGTCGCGGAAGTTAAGCGAGGCGATAACCGTTTCAATCCAGGTCATAAACTCGTTTTTGACACGATAGACCTGTGATGCCACAAAGCAGAACGGTACCAGCGGCAGATAGTGCTTCTCAAAGAAGCGTCTGCTGACGCCCACATTCAGAATGCGTGTGGCGCCAAATTCGTAGAAGCTCTGGTGATAGGATCCCATCGGCAGGAAGACAAAATCTCCCCGTTCAAGCAGGACGCGCTTACCGTTGATTTCCTGGTAGTAGCGGCCGGTCAGAACAATCGTGAACTCATAGTAGTCATGCTGGTGCAGACCGCTGGCGCTCTCCGTTTTGTTGTAAATGACCACGTGAAAATTCTTGCCATTAAACAGTTGCTGCTCAAGTGCGGTTTTAATTTCCATCGTGCTGACCTCCTGCTGCCTGACCTGACTTACTGCATTTTCTCGTGAAGCTCAATTAACTCCGCCACCAGCTCGCGTGCCAGCATCGACGTCATCAGGTGATCCTGCGCGTGTACCAGCACCAGGCTAACCTTCATCTTCCCTTCCCCCTGGTCACCTTCGATGAGCTTCGTCTGCACCAGGTGCGCTTCATTCAGCGCCGTACGGGACTGATCCATCATGGTTTTCGCGGCGGCGAAATCACCCTGTTTAGCCTGCTTGAGGGCGGCATAGGCCAGGCTGCGGGCTTGTCCGGAATTGATGATGAGCCCCATCACCACTTCTTCGAGATCGTTCTCTGCGCTTTCTTCTGCAACAATACTATCCAAATCTAACATGTTTAAGCTCCTTGTGGCTGGCGCGGGTTTCCCCGCGCCGGTCAATCTTAGAATTTCAGTGAGAGGGCAATATCCTCTTCGCTCTCTTCTTCATCAATGATGGTTGCTGCTTTGTTCGCAATCGCCACGAATGGCATGTAAAGCAGTGTTGCAATCCCGAGGTTGAATATCGCCAGCAGGAAGGCCGCCACGCTACCGTTGGTGTTGAAAAACGCGCCCAGACCCGCCGGCATTGTCCATGGTGCAATGTTGGTGATGGGTGGAATGATCCCCATGTAATAGGCTGTCAGGGTAATAGCTGCCAGCAGAGGCTGAATCAGAATGAACGGGATGAACATCACCGGGTTCATGATGATTGGCAGACCAAACAGGATCGGTTCGTTAATCTGGAAGATACCTGAAGGCAGCGCCAGTTTGGCCACCTGGCGGTAGTCAGCACGACGAGAGACAATAAAGACCGCGATGATCAGACCCAAGGTCGCCCCGGTACCGCCCAGGAAGATATAGGAGTCAAGCATCGGCTTCGCCCACACATGGAAGGTTTTACCCGCTGCCAGCGCCGCGTCAACGGAGCCGTACTGCTGGTAAAGTGCAACGTTTTCCAGTGCCCATGGGGTCATAATCCCGCTGTCCAGCGCAGCCAGTGCCAGTGAACCATGCACGCCAAAGAACCACAGCAGAGAAGTGAAAATCACATACGCCCAACCGACCACTCCACCCATTGATGCCAGCGGCGTAGAGATAGAGTCCATGATGATCTGATGGAAGTTAGTGCCCCAGTGAGAAAGCGCCCAGGCAATAATCCCCATGATGGAAAGAATAATGAAGCCTGGAATCAACGCGGAAAATGAACGAGAAACCGAAGCCGGAACGCTATCTGGCAAACGGATAACCCAGTTTCGACGAATAATAAAGGTGAACATCTCCGCCACTACCAGCCCGATAACAATACCGGAGATGATATTGGCCCCACCCAGCCAGTTGGCACCCACCGCATACGCCTCACCGACACTGTAAGGAGTCACGGTCATAAATGCGGCAACGGATAATAAACCAGCGGCCAGTGGATCCACTTTCCGCTCTTCTGCCAGCGCCATCCCTATAAAGAAAGGCGCCATCAGCGACATAATACCTAACGTCCCGTTATAGACGTTGCCGCCGATGGCTTTAAAACCGTTAAGGGTTTCAATAGTCGAAGCGTCTAACCGAATTCCTAATGAATAAAAGAAGGAACCTTCACCAAAGCTCAGAAAAACGTTGTTAATTAAAACGAACATTGCCCCGGCCAGCGTCAACGGCATTAATTTAATAAAGCCGTTTTTGATGGCATTAACGTGAGGCTGCTTTCCTATTTTAACAGCAAAAGGAAGGAGTACCTTTTCAAGTGAAGCGATAACTTTACTCATAGGAAAATACCCTTAAATGCCGCAACACAAGTTACGGCGTATTGTTTGTGAAATAACTCTTTGACGGGAAAAATAAAAATTAATTAGCAGCTTTTTTAATGGCTGCCACAGCAGCTTTCAGTACACCTAAACCATCAATCTTGCCGTACAGCCCTGAGTCGATCACTTCGACCGGTTTATTCGGTAACAGTCGTTGAATTTCGGGTAACATATAGGCGATTTGCGGCCCCAGTAAAACGACGTCGGCTTTCTGGCCTTTTTCGCCCGCCAGCGTCTCAGGAAACGCTTCAATCACCACAGGGACTTCATACTTTTCAGCTTGTGCACGCATCTTTGACACCAGAAGCGAGGTTGACATGCCCGCTGAGCAGAACAGGTAAATATGTTTCTTTTCCATCATAATTTCCCTCTTGTATGACTACCTGCCATCTTGCTATCACTCGACTCGCTGTCCCGGCAGACAGGTAGCTTGCGTATTGTTGTTTGTCGTTGGAGTGAGTATACGCAATGGTACAGACAGGAGATAATTCTGAACAGACTCAAATTGTCTCTCATTGACCTGGCTTGTTGACTCCCTTCACATTTCGGGCAAATAATTCGCGCAAAGAAATAAGATTTTTATATGCATAAAAAAACCGACCCGCAGGTCGGTTTGTTAACATCCTCAGGTAAGCAGGGTTGCTACGCCTTAGGAGCTTGCGGATCGGTGTCGTATTCAGCACAGGTCTGATAACCGGAGTTAATCACATGACCGGTATCATCCAGGGCGACAAAGTAGGTCTCTGCCTTACCATCACGTTGACCCAGGATATAGGTCTGGCATGTCCCCTTCGCATGGATCATTGTCACTTCAGAAGAAGGTTTACCGGCAATCGCAGCCACCTGCGAACGGGTCATACCTTTTTTGACATCTTTAACCACCGGCTGTGTGAACTGATCTTTGGTGCGATCATAAGCTGTACACCCTGCCAGCATAGTCAGTACTGCCGCTGCGCTAAGAATTCCCGCTACGTTCTTGTTCATATTCCGTCCTCTTGTTTATCAGCGTGTTATCTAAGCATGGAATAAAAAGTACGATTGTTCAACTTTGTGAATTACGCCAGAGGAATTTCGGAAAATTCTAATAAAACAATGATAACCTGCTAAATCGCCGCAAATTAGCGCACTCAAAACTGTGATCCTTGTCGTTTCTCGCCCAAAGGGTTAGTTTTAGCAGTAAATACTTTCGGTTTATGTTCTGCATACGGAGGGCATGATGGCTCTGCAACAAGAGATTATTCAGGCGCTGGGCGCGAAGCCTGCGATTGACGCACATGAAGAGATCCGCCGCAGCGTGGATTTTTTAAAAGCGTATTTAAAAACGAACCCTTTCTTGAAATCCCTGGTGCTGGGCATCAGCGGGGGCCAGGACTCTACCCTCACCGGTAAACTCTGCCAGATGGCAATTTCAGAGCTTCGCGAAGAGACGGGTGATGAGAAACTGCAGTTTATCGCCGTGCGTCTTCCGTATGGCGTACAGGCAGACGAGCAGGATTGCCAGGATGCCATCACATTCATTCAGCCGGACCGCGTGCTTACCGTGAATATTAAAGGCTCCGTACTGGCAAGCGAGCAGGCGCTGCGCGAAGCCGGCATAGAATTGAGTGATTTTGTTCGTGGGAACGAGAAAGCCCGCGAGCGCATGAAAGCGCAGTACAGCATCGCCGGGATGACCAAAGGTGTAGTTGTTGGAACCGACCATGCGGCAGAAGCGATCACTGGTTTCTTCACCAAATATGGCGACGGCGGCACCGACATCAACCCCATCTTCCGTCTGAACAAGCGTCAGGGTAAGCAACTGCTTGCCGCGCTGGGCTGCCCTGAGCATCTGTATAAGAAAGCGCCAACGGCGGATCTGGAAGACGATCGCCCTTCCCTTCCGGATGAAGCGGCGCTTGGTGTCACCTATGACAACATTGATGATTATCTGGAAGGCAAAAAACTGGATGAAGGTACCGCGAAAATCATCGAAGGCTGGTATCTGAAAACAGAGCACAAGCGTCGCCCGCCAATTACCGTATTCGACGACTTCTGGAAAAAATAAAAGCAAAACGGTAACCCACATTATGTAGACCGGGTAAGGCGAAGCCGCCACCCGGCTCTTTTTTAACCACCACACTCCTGCTACACTGTATACCTGAACAGTATAGGGAGTGGTATGTGAGCAGGCGTCAATCCGCCCCGCGTCTTGAGTTTGAAGCGGCGGCTATCTACGAATATCCCGAGCACCTTCGCCCATGGCTGGAAGCATTGCCTAAACAGCCAGGTGTGTACATCTTTCACGGTGAGAGTGACACCCTGCCACTGTACATCGGTAAAAGCGTCAATATTCGCAGCCGAGTATTATCCCATCTCCGTACGCCGGACGAGGCCGCCATGCTGCGCCAGTCACGACGCATTACCTGGGTTCAGACCGCAGGAGAAATGGGCGCGCTGTTGCTTGAAGCCCGACTGATCAAAGAGCAACAACCGCTGTTCAATAAACGCTTGCGCCGCAATCGTCAGCTTTGCTCCCTGCAGATAACCGCGGGCAAACCGCAGATTGTCTACGCACGTGAAGTCGACTTTTCACATGCCCCAAATCTCTACGGCTTATTCGCAAATAAACGTGCGGCACTTCAGGCTCTGCAAACGCTGGCGGATGATTTACAGCTTTGTTACAGCCTGTTGGGGCTGGAGGCAACCACCCGTGGGCGCGCCTGTTTCCGAGCTGCGCTGAAGCGCTGCGCAGGTGCTTGCTGTGGGAAAGAAAGCGTTGAGGAACATCATGCCCGGCTTCTCAGCGGGCTGGCGGCCATCAGTGTCGCCTGCTGGCCGTGGGAAAGTGCCGTTGCACTAAAGGAAGTGGGTGAAGCGATGACCCAGTATCACATCATCAATAACTGGCTTTGGCTGGGCGCCGTTGACAATATAAACGACGCAGCAACCTTGTTACGCACACCCGCCGGATTCGATCAAGACGGCTACAAGATACTCTGTAAGCCGGTATTAACCGGCAAATATGAGATCATTGTGCTGAGTGACCCGGCAGCCAGTTAATTTCACTGAACAATAAGGTGCCCTCAGACTCTAGCAGACGGAGTGTATGGGTGCCCTCTTCCCAGAATGCTCCCTGATCGGCCGTCAGCAATTTATCACCCAACTGCCACGCGCCACTTAACACGAACACCACGCCGCCCCGGGAACCAAAGGTGGTAAAAGTACGGTCAGCAACACGAACTTTTGCCTGACAGCAATCGCGCCGGGTCATGATGTTGAAATCCATTGCCATCTTTCCATCCGCAAGCAGTGCTTTTACCGGTAGATCGCCAGGAAAGCTGTAAGGCTTATGCTGTTTCAGGGTATGGCAGAACGCCTGACCTGCATCCAGCGTCACCTCCCCCCCTTCCAGTAACGTAATCACCCGATCAACACCGGGAAAAGAGGAGAATTCCCCGTTGCTGGCTATAGTCGCAATACTTGCACGCCAGAAGAAATCCCGCGTCGCGGGAGGAAAACAACAAATTTCTCGCGTTTCGCCAGCACCATTGCGCCAGAGACTGACCGGCATCTTACGGATATCAAAGAACTCCATCACCACTCCTGAATGGCACAATCTGCGCCAGGGCAAGGATATTGCTATCTTTGCTGTCTTGTTTGTTATCGTTAGGGATCCACAGACACAGTATCGGCAGCAGAGCGGGCAGGCATTAACGGAACGTTAATAAAAATTCTAACGTCATGACTCTGCGAGCATTCTCTGAAGCGACTACAGGAGCATACCGCGCCCACGGCGGCAGGCAAGAGGGAAGGAAAGAAAAACCGCCGGTCCTGTCCACAGCGGTAGCGCTTTTGTGGACAGGATCCCGGCGGTCTTAAGATGTTGAACCGATTATTCGGTTGGTGCTGGCATTTTACCTTCCATCGCCGGACGTTCTGTCAGACGCTTCTCAAAATTCGCATTAAATTGTTTTTTCTGTTCCGGGGTCAGAATGTTGTAGATCTTGTTCTGGGTTTCCATGTGAGCCAGCATGCGGGCTTTGTGCTGCGCAGCCATTTTGTCGATCTGCGCTTCAGCTTTCGCCTTATCGAAGCTATCGCTGGCGATGATGTCATGCATCGCGCGACGCTCTTCAAGCGGCGGACGCTTCATTTCGTCGCGCTGACTTTTTCTGATATCGCGGATCTGCTGCTTCTGCGCATCCGTCAGGTTCAGATCTTTGAACATCATCATCTCATTGTGCATACCCGGTTTGCCCTGGTGATGCATCATCATTTTGCCTTCAGTTGGCGCGGCTGTGGTGGTGGTTGTATCTGCGGCGAACGCCATGCTGGTAGCGCCCAGAGCCAGGGTAGAAGCAACAAACAGTGCAGTAAGTTTACGCATAATTTATTTCCTTTCTTTCAGTTTTTCTTCGGCGCTATGCCGTGTTGACGAGATTAACTTTACGGGCTTTATCGTCAATTAGTCAGAGCAACGGTAAAACAATGAAAGTGTAAAAAACAAATTTTCGACAAATATGGAGGAAATAAGGATAAAGCGTGGAGAGTTGCAACAAAAAATAATCAATACGCTGATTTTAAAGAAATTTGATGGAAGTATAACGAAGTAAAGATTAATAATAAAGCAATTCACCAGGAATATTCTGCAAACGAAGTGCTAACGCTTTAATCGTTAAGAAAAGGTTTTTGACTTCCCCCCTCAGAGGATGAGAGGGGAAACACTCAGGAGATTTTTTCCAGCATCAACCCGGCTCGCAAACCAAACGCCACCGACGGGTTAGGAAACAACACATATTCCGTTGCTTTCTGCACTTCATAACGATCCTCGCCATCTTCCGCCAACAGGACACCTTTACGGAATGGAGTGAAGTTAAGCGTGTGTGCGGCCATATGAAGCAGGAAGGCATCGCTGCGGCGTGTGATCTGCTGTACGACCCGATACCGCTCAACGGGCTGATGCACATGCTCGGGGGCTGTTCCTCCCAGCAGTGCCCTAAGGGCGAGATGCGTAGGCGCAAAGCGGGTAAGATCGTTCTCGCCGAACGGGAGGGCTTTTCCCAGTTCCAGCGTACAGGCCAGTGCAGCGAAATGTTCGCAGGTAAAATGGGTAAACGTTCCGCCCGGTGACTGATGAAAGACTAACGCCTCCAGCCCGGCGTCCCCCAGCCAGCTCAGGAACGCTTCATCCCACGGCTGATTACGCTGTGGCAGAACACCAAAGCGAACATGGTAAGACGCGCGGATCGCCGTATGCAGATCAAGATGCCAGCGCGCAGGCCCCGCAGCGGCAAAAAACGCGCTCACGACCTTCTCCAGCCACTCTGCCCGCGCCGTTTCGTCACTCTGTGGAAACTGCGAGCAGCGGCCACCAAACATACGGTTAATATCACTCACCAGATACCGTTTGTTTTGTGCCAGCGCTGGCGGGTTGCCGAGCACCACCAGCACACGACAATTAAGGGTGATATCTCCGCGATACAACGCGCGCAACAGCAGATCGACAATCTCAACGGGTGCCGTTTCATTCCCATGAATCCCCGTTGAAAGCAGCAGTGACAGATCGCTTTTTGCAGTCGGCGTCAGCTCAAGCACTCCGCGCCCCAACCAGCGCCAGTGGAATGAGGGGCCCTCCCCCTCACTCTGCTCAGGCGTTTCATCAGCCAGGGTCAGCGCCAGTAGATTTTCCATACTCACTCCTTTAGCGCTGGAACGGATAAACCGATCCCAGTTGCAGGATTGATGTCAACGCGTCGAGCGCCTCACGACCTTCGCGCAGCAGCTGAGGGTCGACCAGGTCGGCCTGCGTTAACCGGTCACGATAGTAACGATCCACCCAGTCGTTCAGGGTGTTAAACAGCGTCTCGTTCATCATCACTGCCGGGTTAACGGCCTGCATTTCATTCTGCGTCAGTACCACGCGCAGGCGCAGACAGGCTGGCCCACCACCGTTGGCCATACTTTCACGCAGATCAAAGACGCGCAGTTCGTCAATTGGGTTATCAGCCTTAACCAGCTCTGACAGATAACGCCACACCCCTTTATGATCCCGGGACTCCTGCGGCAGCACCAGCATCATGCTGCCATCGTCACGGCTCAACAACTGGCTGTTGAAGAGATAGGTTTCCACTGCATCCTGCACGCTGACCGCCTGCGTAGGCACCTGGATCGGCATAAAACCCGGCACACGTTCATGCAACGTAGCGAGCAGCTTCTCCTGATGGGCAAACGCCTGCTCATGGCAGAACAGTACCTGGCGGTTGGAGACAGCAATCACGTCGTTGTGGAACACACCCTGGTCGATCACCTGCGGATTTTGCTGAGCAAAAATCACCTGCGAAGGATTGACCTGATTCAGGCGGGCAACTGCCTGACTCGCCGCCAGTGTCTGACGGGCCGGATAGCGAACGGGTTCGGAATGACCGCCCTCTTCACGCCCGTAGATAAACAACTGCACACCGGGGTCGCCATAATCGCCCCCCAGGCGGTTATGGTTGGCAGCCCCTTCATCGCCAAACATCGCCACCTGTGGCAGAGCCTGATGCACCGCAAAATGAGCGTCATGACTGAAAATAGCGCGCAGTACGCGCTCGGTGGTTTCCGCTTCAGTGGCGCGGTGGAATTTGTTATTCAGGTTCGCCACCGTCAAATGGACTTTGCCATCCAGTGTATCGGCAGACGGTGCGACGGTTGCCGCATTTGCCACCCACATTGATGAGGCAGAACTTGCCGCAGAGAGCAGATGCGGTGTCTGTGTACCTGCTTTTTCAACCACCTGCTCATCGCTGCCGGAGAAACCAAGTTGACGCAACACTGCCACGTTTGGACGCTCCTGCGGCGGAATAACCGCCTGCGGGAAACCAGCATCCGACAACGCTTTCATTTTCAACAGACCCTGCTTCGCCGCCAGTTTCGGGTTGGAGACCTGAAAACGATGCTTCGTCGAGGCTTCATTACCAAAAGAGAGACCTGCATAGTGGTGCGTCAGCCCCACCAGGCCGTCAAAGTTGACTTCACGCGCTTTCATGACGCTCCCCTCCGGTAAAGTCCAGACCCGGATTGAGCGTTTCAGGCAGCGTCAGGGCCGGGGTCTCCAGGCTCGCCATCGGCCACGCGCAGTAATCAGCGGCATACCACGCGCTGGCGCGATGGTTGCCCGATGCACCCACGCCACCAAACGGTGCAGTGCTCGCCGCACCGGTCAGCGGTTTATTCCAGTTCACAATCCCGGCGCGCGCTTCAAGCAGCAGTTGGTCAAACTTCTCGCGATGAGGAGAAATCAACCCGCTCGACAGGCCATAACGGGTGTTATTGGCCATTGCAATCGCCGCATCAAAATCGTCATAACGCCAGACGCACAACAGCGGACCAAAGACCTCTTCGTCTGGCACGTTGCTCGCACCGCTCATCTCAATAATGCCCGGCGTCAGCAGCGAGGTGCCAGGCTGGACCAGCTTCGGTTCCAGCAAGGTTTTTGCACCACGCGCGACATGATCCTGCCAGGCTTTCAGCACATTTAACGCCGCCTGCTCGGAAATCAGCCCCCCCATAAACGGCTGCGGGTCAGCATCCCACGTTGCGGGTACCAGACGCGCGCTCACCTCAACCAGCCGTTTCAGGAAGGCATCCCCCTGCGCACCACGTTTTACCAGTAAGCGACGGGAACAGGTACAGCGTTGTCCGGCGGTAATAAAGGCGGACTGAATGGTCAGATGCACGGCAGCGTCAATATCGTCAGGGTCTTCAACGATCAGTGGATTGTTACCGCCCATCTCCAGCGCCAGAATTTTTTCCGGCTGCCCCGCCAGTTGGCGATGCAATTGATAGCCCGTTCCGGCGCTGCCGGTAAACAACAGACCATCAATATCGCTCAACGCACTCAACGCCTGACCCGTTTCACGCCCACCCTGCACCAGATTCAGCACACCTGGTGGCAATCCAGCTTGTTCCCACAGCTTCACCACCGCCTCGCCGGTTAATGGCGTGAGCTCACTTGGCTTGAAAATAACGGTATTGCCTGCCAGCAGCGCAGGCACAATGTGGCCATTCGGCAGATGCCCCGGGAAGTTGTACGGACCGAACACCGCCAGCACGCCGTGCGGACGGTGGCGCAGCGTGGCCGCGCCGTCGGGCATCTCGGTGTGCTGCTCGCCGGTACGGGTGTGGTAAGCCTTCACCGAAATGGCAATTTTGTTGATCATCGCCGTCACTTCGGTTGTTGCTTCCCAGCGTGGTTTACTGGTTTCAGACGCGATGATGCGCGTCAGTTCGGCTTTGTTCGCCTCCAGCAAACCGGCAAACTTTTCAACAATGGCCTGACGCACGGCGAAAGGCTGTTTTGCCCACGCCGGAAATGCGCGGCGAGCGGCATGGCAGGCTTGTTCAACCTGCGCGGTACTGGCGTCATTCCCCTTCCAGAGCACCTCTTTTCCTACCGGATTGGTCTTGACTCGCTGTTCGCCTTCACCCGTAACCCAGTCACCGTTAATCCATAATGTCATGCTGTTTTCTCCTCAGGGCAGAGACGCACCAGGCGAACCGTATCGCCGGCGTTACATTTCAGGGCATCCAGTTCTGCAGCCGTCAGCACCAGACGTTCACATTTCGGGTTGGTACGTACCAGCATGGCACGGAAGTTGGTGTAATTCTCATTCGACACCAGACATGCCGGCCAGTCACCCGGTGCGGGCTGACCTTCAGAGACCTCAACCAGTCGACTTTTACGAATCGCACGCACGCGGTCGATATCACACTCAAGCGTAGGCCCGCCGTCAAAGATGTCGACATAATTACGGTAGCGGAAGCCCTCTTTCTCCAGCACTGCGCGGGCTGGCGCGGTTTGCGGATGCACTTCGCCAATCACCGCCTGCGCTTCCGGAGTTAAGAAATGGGTATAGATGGGGTGCTTCGGCATCAACTCGGCGATGAAGGCTTTCTGCCCGGTTCCGCACAGATAGTCTGCCCGGCTGAACTCCATCGAGAAGAAACGTTCGCCCAGGCTTTCCCAGAACGGTGAGTAGCCTTTGTCGTCGATCACGCCGCGCATCTCCGCCACCACCTTTTCGTTAAAGCGATCGCGAAAGGCGGCCATAAACATAAAGCGCGATTTGGAAAGCAGATAGCCGTTGCCCTCTTTGCGCCACGCCGGATCGAGGAACAGCGTGCAGAGCTCGCTGGCGCCCGTATGGTCATTGCAGAGGAACAGCGTCGGCAGCGCGTTATAGACGTTCAGCTCTTTCGAGGCATGAACCATGGTGCCGACGCGGTAGTTGTACCACGGGTCGTTTAACCCAACAGCCACCTCGATGGCGCAAATCCCGGCCACAGCACCGGTGTCGGTATCTTCAAGAACGAACACATAACCCTGTTCGCTTTTTGGCAACGTCCCCTGCCAGGTTTGCAGGGCGCGCTCAATGCGCGCCGACAGTGTTTTTTCATCAGCGGGAAGTGAGGTCAACCCACCTCCCGTCTTACCGGCAAGTTTCATGAGCCCGGCGAGATCGCCGCGCTCAACGGGACGGATGACCATCATGATGACACCCCGGATTTCACATGTTCACAGGCCAGCGCAAAGCGATCTAAACCGGTTTGCACCTCTTCCTGGCTGACAATCAGCGCAGGAGCAAAACGCACCACATTGGCACCGGCGATCAGCACCATCACACCCATTTTTGCGGCTTCCTGCGAAATAAGTTTCGCTTTTCCGGCAAACTCAGCGGTGAGCTCGCAGCCAATTAACAGCCCCAGGCCACGAATTTCTTTGAACAGACCGGTCTTACTGTTGATGGCATTCAGGCGCTCAACAAACCAGTCGTGGCGCTGTTTAACCCCTTTCAACACCTCAGGAGTGTTAATGATGTCGAGAACCTGTCCGGCCACGGCGGTGGCCAGCGGGTTACCGCCGTAAGTGGTGCCATGGGTCCCCACGGTCATCACGCTGGCGAATTTATCGGTGGTCAGCATTGCCCCAATCGGGAAGCCGCCGCCCAGCGCTTTGGCAGTCGAAAGGACGTCCGGCGTTACACCGTAGTGCATGTAGGCATACAGTTCACCAGTACGGCCCACACCCGTTTGCACTTCATCAAAAATCAGTACCGCATTATGACGATCGCACAGTTCGCGCAGCCCCTGCAGGAACGCTTTTTGCGCCGGAAGCACGCCGCCTTCACCCTGCATCGGCTCGACGATCACCGCGCAGGTAGTGTCGTTAATCAACTCGCTTGCAGACTGCAGATCGTTATAGATACCGTGACGAATATCGGGCGGCAGCGGTGCAAAATCCTGCGAGTAAGAAGGCTGACCGCCCGCGCTGACGGTAAAGAGCGTACGACCGTGGAAGGCGTTCTTAAATGCGACAATACCGCTCTTGTGCGTGCCAAACTTGTCGTGTGCATATTTGCGCGCCAGCTTCAGCGCCGCTTCGTTCGCTTCCGCCCCCGAGTTACAGAAAAAGACCTTTTCGGCAAATGTCGCATCGATCAGTTTTTTCGCCAGACGCAGAGCGGGCTCGTTGGTAAACCCGTTACCGGTATGCCAGAACTTCGCCGCCTGGTCGTTCAGTGCCTGACGCAGTGCCGGATGAGCATGGCCCAGCGCGTTCACCGCAATCCCACCTGCAAAGTCGATATACTCTTTACCCTGCTGGTCCCACAGGCGTGAGCCTTCCCCACGAACCGGAATAAAAGCCGCCGGAGCGTATACTGGCATCATCCATTCATCGAAATTTTCACGCGTAATTGACAGAGACATAGCGACCTCATCCGGTAAATAAAAAGTTATTTGAATGTTAAATAATTGAGTGTTTGCACTGTGAATGTAGATTGCAGCCTTCGTGCCAGCCAGCGATAAAAATGCATAAACGGGTTGAGCCAACAGAATATCAATAAGTTACAATATGGAGTTATTCACTGTTATTGCATAAAAAGTGAATATTTTTACGACAAGCGGCGCTTTGCCGCATGAAAATAAGAAAGAGTATGCAGAGGCCAAATATAATTCTGGAATTGTGATCGCTCGCGAAATTTATCTGTCATTTACGCCCTGTTTGAGGGCGAGACGCGTCAGAATGGTGCAAATATTGCACCACTGGCATTATCTGTCGCAGTTATTGGTCAATCCCCGTAACAGTTGACGCAAATTCTGCTACCATCCATGCACTATTCACCTTGCACTGGCAGCGACTATGAAATTTGTCTCTTTTAATATCAACGGCCTGCGTGCCCGCCCTCATCAGCTTGAAGCTATCGTTGAGCAACATCAGCCAGATGTGATCGGCCTGCAGGAGACAAAAGTTCACGACGACATGTTCCCCCTCGAAGAGGTGGCGAAACTCGGCTACAACGTCTTTTATCACGGACAGAAAGGCCACTATGGCGTAGCGCTGCTCACTAAAGCGCCACCGGTATCCGTCCGCCGCGGCTTCCCTGGCGATGGTGAAGAAGCACAGCGTCGCATTATCATGGCGGAAGTGCCTTCTGCACTCGGGAATATCACGGTCATTAACGGTTACTTCCCGCAGGGTGAGAGCCGTGACCACGAGACAAAATTCCCGGCCAAAGCAAAGTTCTACCAGGATCTGCAGGACTACCTGACCACCGAACTGAAAAAAGAGAATCCGGTGCTGATTATGGGCGATATGAATATTAGCCCGACGGATCTCGATATCGGCATTGGGGAAGACAGCCGCAAGCGCTGGTTGCGTACCGGCAAATGTTCTTTCCTGCCGGAAGAGCGTGAGTGGATGGCGCGTCTGCTTGACTGGGGGCTGGTGGATACGTTCCGCAGTGCCAACCCGGAAACACAGGACCGCTTCTCCTGGTTTGACTACCGCTCAAAAGGCTTTGATGACAACCGTGGCCTGCGTATCGATCTGCTGCTGGCCAGCTCGCCACTGGCAGAGCGCTGCATTGAAACCGGTATCGACTACGATATCCGCAGCATGGAAAAACCATCCGATCACGCGCCGGTCTGGGCAAAATTCAAGCTGTAATCACGTGTGAACATTCGAAAAAGACTCTTCCTGTGCGCCCTTCTGGGCGCATTTATTCTGACATTTATCGCGCTTCCTCCGGGCACACTCTCCCTGGATGGAATTAAAACTCACCAGCAGGCGTTACTCTCTCGTGTTGAACACGCGCCGCTACAAAGTGCGCAGATCTTTTTTGCGCTCTATGTGGTGGTTTCCGCCCTGTCGATACCCGGCGCGGCGATACTGACCCTGCTGGGTGGTGCGTTGTTTCCTCTGTGGGAAGGCACCGTACTGGTCTCGTTTGCCTCAACGCTCGGTGCCACACTGGCGATGCTCGCCAGCCGTTATCTGCTGCGCGACTGGGTCCAGCGGCGGTTTGCTCAGCAGATGAAAACGGTGAACGCCGGCATGGCTCATGACGGAGCAGGCTATCTTTTTGCTCTGCGTCTGATGCCGCTGTTCCCGTTTTTTCTGGTGAATTTGCTGATGGGTCTTACCCGCATTGGGCTACGTCGTTACTGGTGGGTCAGCCAGATCGCCATGCTGCCCGCCACGGTTGTCTTTTTGAACGCCGGGCGTGAACTGGGAAAAGTGTCAACGCTGCACGATATTTTGTCGCCGGGTATGGTATTCGCCTTTACACTACTGGGGTTATTGCCGCTGGTCACTCGCCGGCTATTTACCCGTTATACCCCTTCGTCTAAAAAGTGAGGCATTATGCGCCGTGTGCGTTTTTGCACGTTTCTGACCAGCCTGCTGCTGGCAACCCCTTTGTATGCCGCAGACAGCTGGCAATCCATCCAACAACAAGCCAAAGGCCAGACGGTCTGGTTTAACGCCTGGGGCGGCGATCCGGCGGTAAACCGCTACCTTGAGTGGGTAAGCGGTGAGATGAAAACGCACTACGCCATTACCCTCAAAATTGTCCCACTGGCAGATGCCGCCGATGCGGTAAAACGTATTCAGACGGAAGCCAGCGCTGGACGTAAGACCAACGGCTCAGTCGACCTGCTGTGGGTAAATGGCGAAAATTTCCGCACGTTAAAAGAGGCTAACCTGCTGCAAACCGGATGGGCGCAGTTACTACCAAACTGGCGCTATGTCGATACCCGCAAACCCGTAACGGAAGATTTTGCTGTTCCCACTAACGGGGCGGAATCGCCGTGGGGCGGCGCGCAACTGACCTTTATCGCACGCACAAAGAGCATGCCGACGCCGCCGGAGGATCCGCAGGCGTTGCTGGCCTATGCCCGGCAGCATCCGGGTAAAGTCAGCTATCCACGCCCGCCCGATTTTACCGGGACGGCGTTTCTTGAGCAGTTGCTCCTGACACTTACCACACAGCCGGATGCGCTGCAAAAGGCACCCGATAACACCTTTGCCCAGGTAACAGCCCCGCTTTGGGATTACCTCGACAAACTCCACCCACTACTGTGGCGCGAAGGCAAAGACTTTCCCTCTTCGCCTGCACGTATGGATGCCCTGCTTGCCAGCGGCAGTCTGAACCTGTCGCTGACCTTTAACCCGGCACATGCGCAACAAAAAGTCGCCAGTGGTGAACTGCCTGCCGACAGCTACAGCTTTGGTTTTCACAACGGGATGATCGGTAACGTCCATTTTGTCGCCATTCCGGCTAATGCCAGCGCGAGCGCAGGTGCGAAAGTGGTCGCCAATTTCCTGCTTTCACCACAGGCGCAAATTCGCAAGGCTGACCCGGCTACCTGGGGAGACCCGAGCGTACTGGATGTAAAATTACTCCCCGAAGGTGACGCGAAACAGTTGCAAGCCCACACGCCTGAAGGGCTGCCGCAGGTGCTGGCGGAGCCGCAATCGGCCTGGGTTAACGCGCTGGAGCAGGAATGGCTGCGTCGTTACGGCACCCGTTGAGTTGGCTTGTCTGGCTGGCAATGGCAGCTATCTATCTGCCGCTCCTGCCCGCTGGCGCCATGCTGCTCGCCCCGGCATTTTCGGTGACTCACTGGCAGTCGCTGTTTAACGACCCGCAACTGCCTCAGGCGCTCGTCGCCACACTGGTCTCAACGCTCATCGCGACGCTGGGTTCCTTGTTAATCGCCCTTGTCCTGCTGGCGCTTCTCTGGCCCGGCAAACGCTGGCGACGCCTCAACACGCGCCTGCCGTGGCTGTTAGCCATTCCCCACGTGGCGTTCGCCACCAGCGCTTTACTGCTGTTTGCGGAGGGCGGTCTTTTTTACCAGGTCTGTACACCTGCGCTGGACCAATACGGTGCAGGGCTGGGCCTGACGCTCGCCGTCAAAGAGAGTGCGTTTGTGCTGTGGGCTATTTACGCCGTACTGCCGGAAAAACGTCTTGCACAGCAAAAAGTTGTACTGCAAACCTTCGGTTATGGGCGTTTTCAGGCACTCAACTGGCTGCTCCTTCCGGCCATCGCCCCAGTCCTCGGGGCGGTGATGCTGGCCGTTCTTGCCTGGTCAATTTCGGTTGTGGATGTGGCAATCGTTCTCGGGCCGGGCAACCCTCCCACGCTGGCCGTGCTGGCCTGGCAGTGGCTCAGCCAGGGCGACGCACAGCAACAAGCAAAAGGGATGTTGCTATGCCTGCTCATCCTCCTGCTGCTGGCTGCACTTGCCGCGCTGGGTTACGGTGCCTGGAAGGTATGGTGTCGCACGCTTGCGGATCTGCCGGGGACGCGTCGCACGTCTCCTCTCCCACTGCCTGAGCGGTCGATAAGCAGGTTGTTACCCGCGTGCGGCGTACTTTGCGTAGCAGTACTGCTGATGCTGGCACAGCGGGACGAGATGGGCTCCGTGGGTACCAGCCTTTCCTTCGGCCTGCTTTCCAGCCTGATGGCCCTGGTCATCATTTTTCTCTGGCTCGAATGGGGACCCCAGCGAGGTACGCTGTGGGTGTGGTTACCCCTCGCCCTTCCGGCGCTACCGCTCGTCACCGGGCAATATTTTATTGCGTTGCGATTAGGTATCGACGGGCAGTATATCGCCGTGCTCTGGAGCCATCTGCTGTGGGTGTTACCGTGGATGCTGCTGGTGCTGCAACCCGCCTGGCGCAGGATCGATCCCCGGCTTATCCTTACCGCCAGAACACTTGGCTGGCGACGGGCAAAAATCTTCTGCCTGCTGAAATGTCCCCTGCTGGTGCGCCCGGCACTGCTGGCTTTTGCCACCGGTTTTTCCGTCAGCATGGCGCAATACATGCCAACGCTCTGGCTGGGCGCGGGCCGTTTCACCACGCTCACCACGGAGACCGTCGCACTCAGCAGCGGGGGCAGTATCCCGGTTCTGGCTAACCGGGCACTGGGGTTATTGCTGGTCACGGGCATGGTGTTCGGCCTTGCCGCACTGTTATCACGGCTCGCGGGCCGCTATCGTCAGGGATTACGTTAATGCTGAAGGTAAAAGATCTCACCATCGAACCGCTTTTCCGCGAGGTCAATTTCTGTGTGCCTCGCGGAGAGATTGTCACCCTGATGGGACCGTCAGGTAGTGGGAAATCGACTCTTTTTGCCTGGATGGTGGGTGCGCTGTCCGACGATTTCCAGGCACAAGGCGAGTTATGGTTAGACGAGCGTCGCTGCGACAGACTTCCCGTAGAATCCCGCGGGCTGGGTATTCTCTTTCAGGATGCCCTGCTGTTTGACCACTTCACTGTTGGTCAAAATTTGTTGCTGGCATTACCTGAGCGGATCGTCGGGCGTGCACGGCGGGAAGCAGTCGAGCAGGCACTGAGTTCCGCCGGGCTTAAAAACCACTACGCCAGCGATCCGGCGACGCTCTCCGGTGGGGAGCGCGCCAGGGTCAGTCTGCTGCGGGCCCTGCTCGCTGAGCCACAGGCGCTACTGCTGGATGAACCGTTCGGCCGCCTCGACAAAACGCTACGCGCGACGTTTCGGACATGGGTGTTTGACGTTGTCCGGGCACGCGGCATACCGGTTATTCTGGTCACGCATGATGAGGAAGATATTCCTCCTGGTGGCGAAGTGATTGCGATTTCTCGCTGGCAATAATGTGCTAACGCAATGTTTTACATTCCGGGAGAGACGACAATGCCCCCCTCTTTTACTGACGTCAGGTTATATGATGAAACGTGTTTCTCAACTGACCGCGCTGGCTCTGTGTTGCAGCCTCGCTTCCCTTTCCTCTCTGGCGGCTGAAATGCCTGACACAATGACGCTGTCTCAGATTCAGGAACAGCATGGTGTGGTGATCGATACCCGTGCCAGTGCTTTTTATAACGGCTGGCCACAGTCGCTAAGTGGCACCTCCGGCCATGAACCTGCCGCGCTCAATCTTTCAGCCTCCTGGCTTGACGCAATGAGCGACGAGCAGATTGCCATCTGGGCAAAACAGCATCACCTTACGCCCTCAACCTCCCTCGCACTCTACGGCGGTGATAACACAAACCAGGCCGTGAAAGCCCGTCTGGAAAAAGCCGGATACACTCATGTTTCGCTTCTCAGCGATGCCCTGCAAACGCCTGCTCGTCTACAGCGTCTGCCTCACTTCGAACAACTCGTCTACCCGCAGTGGATCCACCAACTCCAGCAGGGTAAACCCGTCACTGCCGCTCCGGCGGGAGACTGGAAAGTGATTGAAGCTGCCTGGGGCGCGCCGAAGTTTTATCTGCTGAATCACATTCCCGGTGCGGGCTACATCGACACCAACGAAGTAGAAAGCGAGCCGCTGTGGAATAAAGTCTCTGACGACAAGCTGAAAGAGATGCTGGCAAAACACGGTATCCGTCATGACACCACGGTCATTTTGTATGGCCGTGACGTGTATGCTGCCGCGCGCGTGGCGCAGATTATGCTGTATGCGGGTGTGAAGGATGTGCGTATTCTCGATGGCGGCTGGAAAGCGTGGTCAGATGCGGGTCTGCCCGTCGAACGCGGTATGCCTTCAGAGGTGAAACCTGCCGCTGATTTTGGTGCGCCGATCCCCGGTCAGCCGCAGTTGATGGTGGATATGGAGCAGGCGCGTGGGATGTTGCATCGCCAGGATGCCTCGCTGGTCAGCATTCGCTCGTGGCCGGAGTTTATTGGCAAAACCAGCGGCTATAGCTACATCAAACCGAAAGGTGAAATTGCCGGTGCCCGCTGGGGCCATGGCGGAAGCGACGCCACTCACATGGAGGATTTCCATAACCCGGATGGCACTATGCGTAGCGCCGACGACATCGCCAGCATGTGGAAAAGCTGGAATATCCTGCCGGAACAGCATGTCGCATTTTACTGCGGTACCGGCTGGCGAGCCTCTGAGACCTTTATGTACGCCCGTGCGATGGGCTGGAAGAACGTCGCCGTCTATGACGGCGGCTGGTACGAATGGAGCAGCCACCCGCAAAACCCGGTCTCAACCGGCGAGCGCGGGCCCGAGAGTTCCCTCTAAGAATTGAGTGACTTCAACGTAACATAACCGCTCCAGATGCGCGTTGTGGTGGTCAGCCAGCACAACGCGCCGAATACCCACGCGAAAAGCGTAAAGTGCGCCGGAAACAGGCAGCACAGTACAAACAGCGTAATGGTCTCTGTCCCTTCTGTTAAACCACCGATGTAATAAAACGACTTGTGCGCATAGCCGGGGTTGTCGATATCGTGCTTCGCCGCCAGTGCGGCAAAGGCCAGAAAGCTACTGCCAGTACCGATAAAGGCGAACAGCAGCCAGGCGGCGGCCAGCGCATTCTCTTCGGGAGCTGCCAGTGCGAAGCCAAACGGTACCAACGCGTAGAACAGAAAATCGAGTGCAATATCAAGAAACCCGCCCGCATCGGTCAGCCCTCTGCGGCGTGCCAGCGCGCCGTCCAGACCATCCAGCAGGCGGTTAAATACGATGGCGACAAGTGCAGCAAGATACCAACCGAGGGCCAGAAACGGTAGCGCCAGCACGCCCACGGCAAACCCGGTCATGGTTAATCCGTCGGGCGTAATACCGGGTTTATCCAGCCAGGACGCCAGCCGGTTAAGGGCGGGCTTTACCCGTGGATGGATATGTCGATCAAGCATGCGGTTTTCCTTTTAACGTGTCGCACAGTCCCTGCGCCGGGATATCGAGAGCGGCGTTGAAGCGGGCGGAGAGATTTTGAAACGCAACCAGTGCCGTCATTTCGGTAATCGTCTCATCGTTGAAAAGACGTTTGAGGTCGCGTTTGAGCGCCTCATCCACCTGCGGCGGCGTGGCGGTAACGGCCTCCGCGTAGGCCAGCGCCGCGCGCTCCTGCTCATTAAAAAGCGCGGAGTCACGCCAGTGGCTGACGGCCTGAACTTTATCCAGCGCCCCCACGCGTTCGGCAAGGCGCAGACTGTTGGCATCAATACAAAAAGCACAATGGCATATCTGCGACACCCGCGTCATCAGCAGCGAGCGCAGCACGGGCGTCAGACGTGCATGACGCCGTTCGAGGAAACCGACAAACAGCGCCACCAGCCAGAAAAGACGCGGCATACGCCCCCACCAGCGCGTGGGGTTAAGCACGGCACCGAAGTGTTTTTTCTGCATGGCGGCAATCGGTTTTAAACTCGCCGGAAGGGTTGAGATGGGCGCTACCCAGGTGGAGGTTTCTTTCACCTGATTCTCCTGATGACTGGACTCTGACAAAGGGCAAGATAATATGGTGGTTTTCGCTTTCAAGTATTGACGACCATGCTTAAAACAGTCGATGTCGTTGCGGCAATCATCGAAAAAGACCAGAAAATTTTACTCGCGCAGCGCCCCGCACATGCTGACCAACCCGGTATGTGGGAATTCGCTGGTGGAAAAGTTGAAGCCGGAGAGACACAACCCGAGGCGCTTGCCCGTGAGTTGTGGGAGGAACTCGGTATTCGGGCCCAGCCGGGGCAGTATGTGGCAAGCCATCAGCGGGAAGTTTCGCAGCGGTTAATCAACCTTCATGCCTGGCACGTCCCCGCGTTTAGGGGTGAACCGACGGCGCACTACCACAGCGCGCTGGTGTGGTGTACGCCTGAAGAGGCGTTTGGCTACGCCTTAGCCCCCGCGGATATTCCCCTGCTGGAAGCCTTTATTGTTTTACGCGACGCCAGACCAGCGGGTTCGTACTGATCGTGCGCTCATCGCGCTGGCACTGCAACAGGACGCCATCCGCCTTCACCACAGCCCCTTCCGAATAGTTCTGATCCTGATAGATACAGCACTGATTGCAGGGCTGGGAACTTTGCCCGCTGGAGCTAAAGACCTCCGGCGGCACATTCACCTGAACATCCGGGCGAATACGGTCAGCCTGAGCGCCTGCGGTAAACATCAAACATAACGCGGTCATCACGTAACGGTTCATAGACTTGCCTTCCTGTTGTGTTCTGTTAACAACTATAACGGTTAACCGAAGCAGAACCTTTAATTTATCTCGTCATCGCTTTTTGTTATGACGCACTGCGTATGATTAATTTCCCTTTCCGCATGAATTTCTGCTTGCCTGACAAAGCAGTGCGGGTGGTATAGTCAAAAAAACAACACAAATCGCATAAGCAATAACCATAAAATACCATAAGGGGTTCTTATATCTATGGATCAGACACGTTCTCTGGAAAGTTTCCTTACCCATGTTCAACAGCGCGACCCGCACCAGAGTGAGTTTGCGCAGGCCGTACGTGAAGTGATGACCACTCTGTGGCCCTTCCTTGAAGAAAACCCGCGTTATCGTCAGATGTCTCTGCTTGAGCGCCTCGTAGAGCCAGAGCGCGTGATCCAGTTCCGCGTGACCTGGGTGGATGACCGCAATCAGGTCCAGGTCAACCGCGCGTGGCGCGTGCAGTTCAACTCCGCTATCGGCCCGTTTAAAGGTGGGATGCGCTTCCATCCTTCGGTGAACCTGTCGATCCTGAAATTTCTTGGCTTTGAGCAGACGTTTAAAAATGCGCTAACTACCCTGCCAATGGGCGGAGGTAAAGGCGGAAGTGATTTCGATCCGAAAGGCAAAAGCGAAGGTGAAGTGATGCGTTTCTGTCAGGCGCTGATGACCGAACTCTATCGCCATCTTGGTCCGGACACCGACGTCCCGGCGGGGGATATCGGCGTGGGCGGCCGGGAGGTCGGCTTTATGGCCGGCATGATGAAAAAACTCTCCAACAACAGTGCCTGTGTCTTTACCGGCAAAGGGCTGTCGTTTGGCGGGAGCCTGATCCGCCCGGAAGCGACCGGATACGGCCTGGTTTACTTCACCGAAGCCATGCTCAAGCGTCACGGCTTAGGTTTTGAAGGTATGCGCGTCGCCGTCTCCGGATCCGGTAATGTGGCGCAGTACGCGATTGAGAAGGCGATGCAGTTTGGCGCTCGCGTGGTGACCGCCTCTGACTCCGGCGGTACGGTGGTGGATGAAGCAGGCTTCACGGCTGAAAAGCTGGCGCGTCTGTGTGAAATCAAAGCCAGCCGCGACGGGCGCGTGGCGGACTATGCACGGGAGTTTGGACTGACCTGGCTCGAAGGCAAGCAACCGTGGGGCGTGCCGGTGGATATCGCCCTGCCGTGTGCGACACAGAATGAGCTGGATGTGGAAGCTGCCCGTACATTGATTAGCAATGGCGTGAAAGCAGTGGCTGAAGGCGCGAATATGCCAACCACCATCGAAGCGACCGATCTGTTCCTGGAAGCAGGCGTGCTGTTTGCACCGGGTAAAGCGGCAAACGCGGGCGGCGTGGCGACATCCGGTCTTGAGATGGCGCAAAACGCCGCACGTCTCGGCTGGAAAGCAGAGAAAGTGGATGCGCGTCTGCACCATATCATGCTGGATATTCACCATGCGTGTGTGGAGTACGGCGGTGAGGCATCGCAAACCAACTACGTGCGCGGCGCGAATATTGCCGGGTTCGTGAAGGTGGCGGATGCAATGATTGGGCAGGGTGTGATTTAAGTTTTTCGCCGGGTGGCGGCTACGCCTTACCCGGCCTATAAACTCATGCCGCACTCTTCTTCTTTTTAAATGGTTTCTTCGCGCCAGCACCTGGCGCAACCATCCCTCGGAACCGCTTCACCGGCGTGCTGCGCGCCTGATCGATCAGCTGGTACAGCGTCCCCACCAGCGGCTGCATAAAGTCCTGATAGCGGCACTGCTTTTCGCTGATTTGCGTCAGCACGGACTCCCAGTGCGCCGTCATGTCTGGCCTTGCCGCCAGCTCTGGTAACGAATGAATCAGTGCGCGTCCGGGTTCCGTTGAATGGATGTAACGCCCTTTCTTCTCCAGAAAACCGCGCTTAAACAGCAGTTCGATAATACCTGCACGGGTTGCTTCGGTACCCAATCCGTCGGTTGCGCGCAGGATCTTCTTCAGATCTTTATCCTGCACAAAGCGGGCTATCCCCGTCATGGCTGAAAGCAGCGTCGCATCCGTGAAATGGCGTGGCGGCTGGGTCTGACGTTCAACCACTTCGCCCTTCTCACACAGAAGTTCGTCATCTTTGGCAACGACGGGCAACGGCGTACCGTCGTTCTCTTCATCACGCTCTTTGTTGCCCAGCAGCGTACGCCACCCGGCTTCCGCCAGGAAACGCGCTTTGGCGACAAACTTCCCTTTGGCGATTTCGAGCTCGATCACGCACTTGCGGAACACCGCATCCGGGCAAAACTGCATCAGGTACTGACGGGCAATCAGGTTATAAACCTTCGCTTCGTTATCGGTCAGGTTAACGTTGCTGGCGCGCGCCGTCGGGATAATCGCATGGTGGGCGTCCACCTTTTTATCGTCCCAGCAGCGGTTATGGGTATCCGGGTTCACCGCTGGTTGCGGCAGCAGATCCGGCGCGTGGACGCTAATGGCGTTCATCACCGAATGACGTCCGGCAAAGTGCTCTTCCGGCAGATAACGGCTATCCGAACGCGGATAGGTGATCAGCTTGTGGGTTTCGTAGAGCTTCTGGCAGATATCCAGCACGTTCTGCGCGCTGAGGCCAAAGCGCTTCGCGGCCTCAATCTGCAGGGCTGAGAGCGAGAACGGCAACGGCGCAGGTTCTGATTCCCGTTTATCGTTATAGCTGGTGACAATTGCAGGTTGATCGGTGATCCGGTTAACCACATGATCCGCCAGCGGACGGTGCAGCAATCGCCCCTCTTCGTCCTGATACGATTCACAGGCATCGCTCGGCTGCCAGACAGCGGTAAAGCGTTCGTCTTTAGGCGTGACGATATGCGCTTTCACTTCAAAGAAATCTTTGGCGACAAAGTTCTCAATCTCCTCGTCGCGACGCACAACAAGCCCCAGCACCGGCGTTTGCACACGGCCCACAGAGAGCACGCCCTGATAACCCGCGTTACGCCCCAGAATGGTGTACGCGCGGGTCATGTTGATCCCGTACAACCAGTCCGCACGGGCGCGGGCCAGCGCGGAGACGCACAGCGGGATAAACTCGCTGTTGGCGCGCAGACGGGAGATCGCTCGTTCAACGGCCTGCGGGTTAAGGTCGTTTATCAGGCATCGCTGCACCTGCTGGCGCTTTTCCGGTGCCAGTTCCAGATAGTCCAGCACTTCATCGACCAGCAATTGCCCTTCTCTGTCCGGGTCACCCGCGTGGACGATTTCAGCGGCCTCATGCAGGAAGCGCTTGATCACGTTGAGTTGTTTGGTAACGGAGGGCCGGGGTTGCAGACGCCATTTTTCTGGCACAATGGGCAGATCGTTCAAATTCCAGCGAGCATAGCGGCTGTCGTAGACATCCGGCTGCGCCTGTTCAAGCAGGTGACCAATACACCAGGTGACCACCTGCCCGTTGCCACATTCGATAAAGCCGTCGCCTTTTCGGTGCGGTTTAGGCAGCACATCGGCGATGGCACGCGCCAGGCTCGGCTTTTCGGCAATAAACAACCGCATCGAATTAACGGATCTCAATCATCGGTCGGCCACCGCGCGCGGTCACCAGCTCACCGATCGCCGTCAGGGTAATACCAAACTCGGCGGCAGTGGCCTGCACCTCTGCTTCGGATTCCGGTGTGACCGCCAGCAGCAGGCCACCAGAGGTTTGCGGATCGCACAGCAGGTTACGCCATTCTTCAGGCATCTCGCCCATCAAATGACCGTAGCTGGCGAAGTTGCGCTGGGTACCGCCCGGGACCGCGCCCTGAGCAATATACTCTTCCACGCCCGGCAACTTAGGCACATCCTGATACCAGACCTGTGCCTGCACGCCCGCCCCCTGACAGACCTCGGAAAGATGCCCCAACAGACCAAAACCGGTCACGTCGGTCATTGCCTTCACGCCGTCAATATTGGCGAAAGCCGCACCGGCGAGGTTCATCTGGCACATGACTTCCGTTGCCAGACCTTTGTGCTCCGGTTTCAGCAGGGATTTTTTCTCAGCGGTAGTGAGAACACCAATACCCAGTGGCTTGGTGAGGAACAGTTTGCAGCCTTCCTGCGCAGTGCTGTTGCGCTTCACGCGTTCAGTGGGAACCACGCCGGTGACGGCAAGGCCAAAAATAGGCTCAGGCGCATCAATCGAGTGACCACCGGCCAGCGCAATCCCCGCCTGCTGGCAGGCAAAACGCCCACCATCAATCACCTCGCGGGCGACTTCCGGCGGGATGGTGTTGATCGGCCAGCCCAGAATGGCAATCGCCATAATCGGCTTACCGCCCATGGCGAAAATATCACTGATGGCATTGGTGGCCGCAATGCGCCCAAAATCAAACGGATTGTCGACAATTGGCATAAAGAAGTCAGTCGTACTGATAATGCTGGTGCCGTTACCTAAATCATAAACTGCAGCATCGTCACGCGTTTCATTGCCGACAAGCAGGTTCGGGTCGACAAACTTCGCCTGTTCACTGTGCAGGATGGTCTCCAGCACTTTCGGGGAAATTTTACAACCGCAACCGGCTCCGTGGCTGTACTGCGTTAAACGTATGGTTTGCTCGCTCATGGACGTCTCCTGTCATCTCAATCGCGCTATGGTAGCGCTCATTCCATAAAGAGGTAAGTATGACTGTCTGAATTCTGCGGCAGATGCTCAGAATCCAGACAGTTTAGCGTGCGTTATCAGAAACGGCTGACGAAAGGCGTGGTGTCCGGCACGCTGATGGTGCTGGAGGCTTTTAGCTGCGGGGTGCCGAGATAGAGGAAACCGACAATTTTGTCATGCTCTCCGCACTCAAAACCGTCACGGACCACCGGGCTTTCGGTTAATGCACCGGTGCGCCAGATACCGTTAAATCCTTGTGCGACGGCAGCCATTTGCATCGCCATAACAGCACAGCCTGCGGACATTTCCTGTTCCCAGACCGGCACTTTATGTTCAGGCTGGCATTTTGCCACGACAGCGATGATCATCGGTGCGCGGAACGGGGCACTGCGCGCCTTGTCGATACCTTTCTCATCCTGTCCGGCGGCAACCGCCCCCTGCTCCAGCAGTTGACTGAAACGATCACGGCCTTCGCCTTCAATCACAAAGAAGTGCCACGGCTGCAGTGTGCCATGATCCGGGGCACGCATGCCGGCACGCAGAATGTTCTCCAGTTGCTCGCCTGCCGGGGCAGGTTCGGCCAGACGGGAAGCGCTACGGCGGTTAACAAGCAGTTCGAGAGCGTCCATTGGTTAACTCCTTTCTTGAAATTTACTCACAAAATTAACACGACGGCAGATTTTGTTACAGCCTGGCAGGCGATTCCTGCTGACAAGTGGCGGTTGGGTCATTACGATAACCCAACATTACCGTCCAGTGGCGACGGAAACAGTCATTTTCTGGTTAGGGAGAATACATGCGAACCCTTTGGCGAATCTTTGCCGGTTTCTTTAAATGGACGTGGCGACTGCTCAACTTCGTCCGCAACCTGGTGATGAACATCTTTTTCATCTTCCTGGTTCTGGTTTGCGCGGGCCTCTGGATGCACATCAGCAATGCGAATCAGGCGCAACATTCGACTCGTGGGGCGCTGTTACTGGACATCACTGGCGTCATCGTCGATAAACCGTCCACCAGCAACCGTCTGGGGGCGATCAGTCGTCAGCTGTTTGGCGCAACATCAGACCGCCTGCAGGAAAACTCCCTGTTCGATATTGTCGATACCATTCGTCAGGCGAAAGACGACCGTAACATCACGGGGATTGTGCTGGATCTGAAAGACTTTGCCGGAGGCGATCAGCCTTCCATGCAGTACATCGGTAAAGCGCTGCGTGAGTTCCGTGACAGTGGTAAGCCGGTGATTGCCGTGGGGGACAGCTACAGCCAGGGGCAATATTACCTGGCGAGCTTTGCCAATAAAATCTGGCTCTCCCCGCAAGGTACGGTCGACCTGCACGGCTTTGCCACCAATGGGCTGTACTACAAATCTTTACTCGACAAGCTGAAAGTCACTACCCACGTCTTCCGTGTCGGTACCTATAAATCTGCCGTTGAGCCATTTATTCGCGATGATATGTCTCCAGCCGCCCGTGAAGCGGACAGCCGCTGGATTGGCGAGCTGTGGCAGAACTATCTGGGCACCGTTGCCGCTAACCGCCAGATTACGCCTGAGCAGGTGTTCCCTGGCGCGCAGGGCGTGCTGGAAGGCCTGCGCAAGGTTGACGGTGATACCGCAAAATATGCGCTCGATAACAAACTGGTTGATGCCCTGGGCACAAGTGCCGAGATTGAAAAATCCCTGAGCAAGCAGTTTGGCTGGAGCAAAGAGGACAAAAATTACAGCGCTATCAGTATGTATGATTACTCGACGAAAAAACCGGATGACAGTAGTGACAGCGTCGCCGTGGTGTTTGCCAACGGAGCCATCATGGACGGTCAGGAAACGCCGGGGAATGTGGGCGGTGATACCACCGCGTCACAAATCCGTGATGCTCGTCTTGATCCGAAAGTGAAAGCGATTGTCCTGCGAGTAAACAGCCCTGGTGGCAGCGTCAGTGCTTCAGAGGTGATCCGCGCTGAACTGGCAGCAGCGCGTGCCGCTGGCAAGCCGGTAGTCGTATCAATGGGCGGAATGGCCGCCTCTGGTGGTTACTGGATCTCAACGCCAGCCAACTACATCGTGGCCAACCCAAGCACACTGACCGGCTCGATTGGCATCTTCGGGGTGATCAACACCGTAGAAAACAGCCTGGATTCGCTGGGTGTGCACACCGATGGCGTTGCCACCTCTCCGCTGGCGGATGTGTCGGTGACCAAATCCCTGCCGCCGGAAGTTTCTGAGATGATGCAGCTCAGTATTGAGAATGGCTACAAACGCTTTATCACTCTGGTGGCAGATTCCCGTAAAAAGACGCCTGACCAGATCGATCAGATTGCACAGGGCCACGTCTGGACCGGTCAGGATGCGAAGAGCAACGGCCTGGTCGACAGCCTGGGCGACTTCGATGACGCGGTCAAGAAAGCCGCTGAACTGGCGAAGCTCAAGCAGTGGCATGTTGAGTATTACCAGGATGAACCGTCGTTCTTTGATCTGGTGATGAACAGTATGTCCGGCTCGGTTCGCGCCATGTTGCCTGAGGCATTACAGGCGTATCTGCCTGCGCCGGTCGTGACGGCAGCAAAAGCGATGAAAGCGGAAAGCGATAAACTCGCGGCCTTTAATGATCCACAGAGTCGTTACGCGTTTTGCCTGACCTGCGCGAACGTCCGTTAAAAAACCGTCCCCTCTTCCTGCGAAGAGGGGATTTTTTTCTTTTGAAGAACAAGAACTCACTACCATGCAGAAGAAATCGATTTATGTAGCCTACACTGGCGGTACCATCGGTATGCAGCGCTCTGAAAACGGCTATATCCCTGTCTCCGGCCACCTTCAGCGTCAGCTTGCGTTGATGCCAGAATTCCACCGTCCGGAAATGCCTGACTTTACTATCCACGAATACGAGCCGCTGATGGACTCCTCCGACATGACGCCGGAAGACTGGCAGCACATCGCGGATGACATTAAAGCCCATTACGACCAGTACGACGGTTTCGTGATCCTGCATGGTACTGACACCATGGCGTTCACCGCCTCGGCGCTCTCCTTCATGCTGGAGAACCTGAGCAAGCCAGTGATTGTAACCGGGTCGCAAATCCCGCTGGCGGAGCTTCGCTCTGACGGGCAGATCAACCTGCTTAACTCCCTGTATGTGGCGGCGAATTACCCGATTAATGAAGTGTCGCTGTTCTTTAATAACCGTCTGTATCGTGGCAACCGCACCACTAAAGCCCATGCCGACGGTTTTGACGCCTTCGCCTCCCCTAACCTGCAGCCACTGCTGGAAGCCGGTATTCATATTCGTCGCCTGGGAACACCTCCGGCACCGAACACCGCTGGCGAGCTGATTGTGCATCCGATCACCCCGCAACCGATTGGCGTGGTCACCATTTACCCGGGTATTTCTGCCGACGTGGTGCGCAACTTCCTGCGCCAGCCGGTAAAAGCGCTGATTTTACGCTCCTATGGCGTGGGCAATGCGCCGCAGAACGGTGAGTTCCTGAAAGAGTTGCAGGAAGCGAGCGAACGCGGAATTGTGGTAGTGAACCTGACCCAGTGTATGTCCGGAAAGGTCAACATGGGCGGCTATGCCACCGGTAACGCGCTGGCGCATGCGGGGGTGATCAGTGGCTTCGATATGACCGTTGAGGCAACACTGACTAAACTTCACTATTTACTGAGTCAGGATCTGGATATTCAGTCCATTCGCAGCGCGATGATGCAAAACCTGCGCGGTGAACTGACGCCTGACGAATAAGGAGGTCTCATGAAGCAACGCGCCCTGCTCCTGGTCGATTTGCAAAATGATTTCTGCGCGGGCGGTGCGCTGGCCGTCGCCGAAGGTGACAGCACGGTTGATGTGGCAAATACGCTGATCGGCTGGTGCAAAGCCCGCGGTGAAGCGGTTGTTGCAAGCCAGGACTGGCACCCGGCAAATCACGGTAGTTTTGCCAGTCAGCACAACGTAGAGCCGTTCAGCCAGGGTGAACTTGACGGCCTGGCGCAAACCTTCTGGCCGGATCACTGCGTGCAGCAGACGGAAGGTGCGGCGTTGCATCCGCTCCTGAATCAGAAGGCCATCGACGCGGTGTTCCATAAAGGGGAAAACCCGGCTATCGACAGCTATAGCGCGTTTTTCGATAACGGGCATCGCCAGAAAACAGCGCTGGACGCGTGGTTACGTCACCACGAAATCACGGAACTGATCGTGCTGGGTCTGGCAACGGATTACTGCGTGAAGTTCACCGTGCTGGATGCGCTCCAGTTAGGTTATACCGTCAGCGTCATCACCGACGGCTGCCGCGGGGTGAACATCCAACCGCAGGACAGCGCTCAGGCGTTTATGGATATGGCAGCGGAAGGCGCGACGCTGTATACGCTCGAAGACTGGCTGGAAACACAGGCGTAAGCCTTTTTAGCCGGGTGGTGTCAGCGCCCCCGGCAATCCCCCTCCGATCGTCCATAAAGTGAACTTCCTCGCATCCTCAGCGAAGCGGCAATGCTATTCTCTTTAGGCTGTTTTTTCGCCACACCTTTTCCGTGGCGTGGTTAATTTTATTAAGTCAAAGAGGAACTTGTATGAAACGTTTGCCCTTGCTGGCAGCATTACCCTTGCTTTGCGCATCAGTTGCCTCCGCCAGTTCCCTGATGTCCGTGGGCTACTTTAACGGGGGTGGCGATGTCACCGCCGGACCGGGTGGCGATATCAACAAACTAGACGTTCGCCAGATCACCCACCTCAACTACTCGTTTGGTCTGGTCTATAACGATGAAAAAGACGAAACCAACGCCGCCCTGAAAGATCCGGCGAAACTGCATCAGATCTGGTTATCACCAAAAGTTGCTTCCGACCTGGCCCTGATCCCTGCCCTGCGAAAACAAAATCCAAACCTTAAAGTGCTACTCTCCGTTGGCGGCTGGGGGGCGCGTGGTTTTTCGGGAGCAGCTGCAACCAAAGAGAGTCGTGCTGTGTTCATCCGCTCCGCACAGGAGATTGTCGAAAAATACGCTCTGGACGGGATCGATCTCGACTGGGAGTATCCGGTCAACGGCGCATGGGGACTGGTTGCCAGCACGCCTGCTGACCGGGATAATTTCACCGCCCTGCTGAAAGAGATGCGCGACGCCTTCGGGCACAAAAAACTGGTTACCATTGCCGTAGGCGCGAATGCGGAAAGTCCGAAAAGCTGGGTGGATGTCAAAGCCATCGCTCCCCTGCTCGACTACATCAACCTGATGACCTATGACATGGCGTACGGTACACAGTACTTCAACGCCAATCTGTATGATTCCAGCGCCTGGCCGACGGTGGCTGCCGCAGACAAGTACAGCGTCGATTTTGTGGTGAACAACTATCTTGCCGCCGGGTTAAAGCCACAGCAAATGAACCTTGGGATCGGCTTCTATGGCCGCGTGCCGAAACGCTCTGTTGAACCGGGTATTGACTGGAGCAAACCGGACGCGCAAAAGAATCCTGTCACTCAGCCGTACTTTGGGGCTCAGGAGATCGGGTTATTTAAGTCACTCGGCTACGACCTGACCAAAGATACCTACGTGAAGTACAACGATATCGTGAAGAAGCTGTTGAACGATCCGCAGAAGCGTTTTACCGAGCACTGGGACGACCAGGCGAAAGTGCCGTGGCTCTCGGTGAAGGGCACCGATGGCAAGGCGCTGTTTGCGATTTCGTATGAGAACCCGCGTTCCGTTGCGATCAAAGCGGACTACATCAAAGAGAAAGGTCTCGCCGGGGCGATGTTCTGGGAGTACGGGGCTGACGACGAAAACCTGCTAGCGAAACAGCTGGCGGAGTCGCTCGGTATCCCACATAAGTAGTGAAGCAATCAAGCCCTCTCCCCGTGGGAGAGGGTTGGGTGAAGGCATCGGCCCGCACCGTTATTGCATTTTCATTGTCGCAATCGGCTTCGGCGTGATCCCAAAGTCTTCTTTCAATTCCCGCTTACTCTTCATCACCATCTGACCCTGGGTGTCGATAGTCATGTGTTGCGCATCCGTGTTATTGCGCGCCTGCCACAACATCACCAGTTGCAAACTGTTCTCTTTTTGATCCGGGGTAAGTGCGACGCCATCAGGCCATTTTCCCAGTTCTACGGCGGTAACCAGACGCTGATAAATCTCCGGCGTCATACCGTTAATCATGTCATCAATATTCACGATCTCTCCTTTTCAAAGGAATAATTTGCTGAATCGTTTTTTCAACCTTTGATCTGGTCGCCATTTTCGTCATCGGTGAAGCTCATTGAGGCCGAGTTCACACAGAAACGTTCACCTGTTGGCTGAGGGCCATCCGGGAAGACATGACCAAGGTGCGCGTCGCAGTTTCCACAACGAATTTCGATGCGCACCATGCCGTGTGAGGAATCGGTCAGGTAGCGGATTGCGTCATCGCTTACCGGCTCGTAAAAACTCGGCCAGCCGCAGCCGGAATCAAATTTCGTTTGGGAATTAAACAGTGGGGCATCGCAGACCAGACAATGGTAGATCCCGTCTCGCTTGTTGTGCAGTAAACGTCCGGTGAATGGCGGTTCTGTTCCGTGATTCTGGGTCACGTAAAACTGCATTTCTGTGAGGTTTTTTTTCAAATCGTCAGGGTTACGTTGGTTCGACATATGCTTACATCTCGCTGTAGAAACAGACATCTTTTAACCCGGATTCTAACAAAACATTAACACCCTTGCGTGCACTTTTGTTCTAAACTTATGTGTCGCGAAAAAGCGGTCAGGCAATTGTGATCTTGTTCACATTTTTATCCTGTGAGGACTTTAAAATCCCGGGCGCAGCCCCCATTTGGTTGCAAGCTCAAAGGGAAAGTGAGGCGAGTCAGTCGCACAAACGTTAGTCACAGGATTGATTTGTCGCAATGATTGACACGATTCCGCTTGACGCTGCGTAAGGTTTTTGTAATTTTACAGGCAACCTTTTATTCACTAACAAATAGCTGGTGGAATATATGACTATCAAAGTAGGTATCAACGGTTTTGGCCGTATCGGCCGTATTGTTTTCCGTGCTGCTCAGAAACGTTCTGACATCGAAATCGTTGGTATCAACGATCTCCTGGACGCTGAATACATGGCGTACATGCTGAAGTACGACTCAACTCACGGTCGTTTCGACGGCACCGTTGAAGTGAAAGACGGCCACCTGGTTGTTAACGGCAAAACCATCCGCGTTACTGCTGAGAAAGACCCAGCTAACCTGAAATGGAACGAAATCGGTGTTGACGTTGTAGCTGAAGCTACCGGTATCTTCCTGACCGACGAAACCGCGCGTAAACACATCACCGCTGGTGCGAAAAAAGTTGTTCTGACTGGTCCATCCAAAGACAACACCCCAATGTTCGTACGTGGTGCTAACTTCGAAAAATATGCTGGCCAGGACATCGTTTCCAACGCATCCTGCACCACCAACTGCCTGGCTCCACTGGCTAAAGTTATCAACGACAACTTCGGTATCGTTGAAGGCCTGATGACCACCGTTCACGCAACTACCGCTACTCAGAAAACCGTTGATGGCCCGTCTCACAAAGACTGGCGCGGCGGCCGTGGCGCGGCTCAGAACATCATCCCATCTTCTACCGGTGCTGCTAAAGCTGTAGGCGTTGTACTGCCAGAGCTGAACGGTAAACTGACTGGTATGGCGTTCCGCGTTCCTACTCCTAACGTTTCCGTAGTTGACCTGACCGTTCGTCTGGAAAAAGCTGCTTCTTATGAAGAAATTAAGAAAGCAATCAAAGCTGCTTCCGAAGGCGCAATGAAAGGCGTTCTGGGCTACACCGAAGACGACGTTGTATCTACCGATTTCAACGGCGAAGTGTGCACTTCTGTGTTCGATGCTAAAGCTGGTATCGCACTGAACGACAACTTCGTTAAACTGGTATCCTGGTACGACAACGAAACCGGCTACTCTAACAAAGTACTGGACCTGATCGCTCACATCTCCAAATAAGTTGAGATGAGTGCTTGATCCAAAAAGGCGACTTCGGTCGCCTTTTTTATTGCTTTAAAGACAGAGGATTGCGTAATGATTAATAAAATTTTTGCACTTCCGGTAGTCGAACAACTTACCCCTGTGCTCTCCCGCCGTCAGATCGACGGTGCTGATGTTATCGTCGTTGACCATCCGCGGGTAAAAGCCTCCGTTGCGCTGAACGGTGCCCACCTCCTCTCCTGGAAACCAGAAGGAGAAGTTGAAGGTTTGTGGCTGAGCGATGCAACCTCTTTCAAAAAAGGGACCGCGATCCGCGGTGGCGTACCGATCTGCTGGCCGTGGTTCGGCCCATCCGCGCAACCGGGTTTGCCTTCTCACGGTTTTGCCCGTAACCAGCAGTGGACGCTGAAAGCGCATAATGAAGATGACAACGGCGCAGTACTGACCTTTGAGCTGCAGGCTAACGATGAAACCCGTGCCCTCTGGCCGCACGATTTCACCCTGTACGCCCGCTTTAAGCTGGCTAAAACCTGTGAAATTGAACTGGAAGCCCACGGCGAGTTTGAAACCACGTCTGCCCTGCATACCTATTTCAATGTAGGTGATATCAACGCCGTTAAAGTAAGTGGCCTTGGCGATACCTTTATCGACAAAGTGGACAACGCCAAAGAAGGCAAGCTCAGTGACGGGGTACAAACGTTCCCTGACCGTACCGACCGCGTATATCAGCACCCGGAAGCCTGCAGCGTGATCCACGACAGCGCGCTGAATCGTGGGATTGAAGTTGTTCACCACCATCACAGCGACGTGGTGGGCTGGAACCCAGGTCCGGCACTTTCTGTTAGCATGGCAGACGTACCTGACGACGGTTACAAAACGTTCGTCTGCGTCGAAACGGCTTGCGTGACGACGCCACAGAAAGCCAGCGAAGAAAAACCATCTCGTTTAGGGCAAACCATTCGCATTGTTAAGCGTTAATCCGGTTGCACCACCATAAAGCAAACGGGGCGCAAGCGCCCCGTTTTGATGCACTAACTGCACCGCATTAATGCACAATCAGAACTTGTAGGTCACACCAACAGAGAAAATGCCCGCCCAGGACTTGTCGACCATCGGACTATCTTTCACTTCGTCGCTCAGACGCTCGTAACGACCCGTACCGTATACGTTCCAGTCACCGAGGAAGTTGTAGCTCGCGGTCAGCTCCAGGTACGGATCCCAACCATCATCTGCGCTGTAGCTCTTCAGACCGCTACGACGGGACTCATTTTTAGAGACGCCATAGTAGTAGTCGTTGTAGTTCTCACTGTTGTACTGCACACCAATACCTGGCGTCAGGGTCAGCGCACCGTTGGTGTAGCGATAAAGCCACGCCAGATCCCAGATAAAACCGTTGCTGTTATCCAGTGTATCTCCCGCCAGCGCGGTACGCAGGAAACCATATTCGGTGTTATGCACATACGAGAGACCCGCCATCATGGTGCTCTTACGCTTGTCGAGCTGACGCAGAGCGTGGCTGTCGCTGTCACCTGGTTTGAAGTGCGTTGGATCGTAGTAGGCCATAATGGAAAGCTTATCGGTCGTATCGTTCCACAGATAATAGCCGCCGCCCAGACCGCGGAACCAGAAGTTATCGCCTTCATAGGTGACAACCGGAACAGGGTAAAGGTCACGGTCATACTGTTTGTACGGGCTGTTAATGACGCCAACGCCAGCCCCAACCGTCCACTGACTTTCCGCTTGTGCGGTGCTAACTGCGGTTGCGGCGAGTACGCCTAATGCCAGAAGTTTGAGTTTGGTCACAATCCATTCTTTCCTGTAGTCAAATAATCAGCGGGAGAAGTGTAACCGCCAGACCCGTACTTCCCCAAATTTTTTGCCTGCTAATCAGTTTGATTAACCCGTTATTTTTCATTTTTCAGATGACAGGTCGTTTTCATTTATATGACCACCAGGTGAAAAATGCCCTTATGACTTATATCGGCAATGGAAATTTTTGGATGAGTTATTGATATGTCATTGAAATTAGATTTTATCGGCATGCAAGTTTTGCAAATGCCATCTACGCTTTAATTTAAGAAGAGTTTTCCTGAACACCCTGCGGTTCTTAGCGTCTGACCTGGCACACAGGTTGCTGCTCTGGCAGTGAGGTGCGAGAGATTCTCTTCCGGGAGCCTCCACTACTCATACGAACGGCTCTTATCCTGTGCTAAAAAACGAAAGGACGGCATGCCATGAATATATTCGATCACTATCGCCAGCGCTATGAAGCTGCCAAGGACGAAGAGTTCACACTGCAGGAGTTTCTTACCATCTGTCGGCAAGATCGCAGTGCCTATGCCAATGCGGCAGAACGGCTATTAATGGCTATTGGTGAGCCAAACATGGTTGATACTGCCCTGGAACCCCGGCTTTCCCGTCTCTTTTCGAATCGGGTGGTCGCCCGATATCCGGCGTTTGAAGAGTTCTATGGTATGGAAGATGCCATCGAACAGATTGTCTCGTATCTGAAGCATGCCGCCCAGGGTCTGGAAGAGAAGAAACAGATCCTCTATTTACTGGGTCCGGTTGGGGGCGGTAAATCATCTCTGGCTGAACGCCTGAAATCACTGATGCAGCGCGTCCCTATTTATGTGCTGAGTGCGAATGGAGAACGTAGCCCGGTAAACGACCATCCGCTGTGTCTGTTTAACCCGCAGGAAGATGCGCAAATTCTGGATAAAGAATTTGGCATCCCGCGTCGTTATCTTGGCACCATTATGTCGCCGTGGGCGGCAAAACGTCTGCATGAGTTTGGTGGTGACATCACCAAATTCCGCGTAGTGAAAGTGTGGCCATCCATTCTGGAACAGATTGCTATCGCCAAAACAGAACCTGGTGATGAGAACAACCAGGACATCTCAGCCCTGGTGGGGAAAGTCGATATTCGTAAGCTGGAAAACTTCGCGCAAAACGACCCGGATGCCTATGGCTATTCTGGCGCGCTGTGCCGGTCAAACCAGGGGATCATGGAATTCGTAGAGATGTTTAAAGCACCGATTAAAGTGCTGCATCCTCTGCTGACGGCCACCCAGGAAGGTAACTACAACGGGACCGAAGGTATCTCGGCCCTGCCGTTTAACGGCATCATTCTGGCGCACTCAAACGAATCAGAATGGGTGACCTTCCGTAACAACAAAAATAATGAGGCGTTCCTTGACCGTGTTTATATCGTCAAAGTGCCTTATTGCCTGCGGATCTCTGAAGAGATCAAAATTTACGAGAAACTGCTTAACCACAGTGAGCTGGTACATGCCCCTTGCGCGCCCGGTACTCTGGAGACCCTCTCACGCTTCTCTATCCTGTCGCGCCTGAAAGAGCCGGAAAACTCCAGCATCTACTCGAAAATGCGCGTTTACGATGGTGAAAGCCTGAAAGATACAGACCCGAAAGCGAAGTCGTATCAGGAATACCGTGACTACGCCGGGGTTGACGAGGGGATGAACGGTCTGTCTACGCGTTTTGCGTTTAAGATCCTCTCCCGCGTCTTTAACTTCGATCATGCGGAAGTGGCCGCCAACCCGGTTCATCTGTTCTATGTGCTGGAACAGCAAATCGAACGTGAGCAGTTCCCGCAGGAACAGGCTGAACGCTATCTTGAGTTCCTGAAAGGCTACCTGATCCCGAAATACGCCGAGTTCATTGGCAAAGAGATCCAGACGGCCTACCTGGAATCCTATTCAGAATACGGGCAGAACATTTTCGACCGTTATGTCACCTATGCTGACTTCTGGATCCAGGATCAGGAGTACCGCGACCCGGATACCGGCCAGTTGTTTGACCGTGAATCCCTGAACGCAGAGCTGGAAAAAATCGAGAAGCCTGCCGGGATCAGCAACCCGAAAGACTTCCGCAACGAGATTGTGAACTTTGTGCTGCGCGCCAGAGCGCATAACAGCGGACGTAACCCGAACTGGACCAGCTACGAAAAACTGCGCACGGTTATTGAGAAGAAAATGTTCTCCAATACCGAAGAGCTGTTGCCGGTTATTTCGTTTAACGCCAAAACCTCAACCGATGAGCAGAAAAAGCACGACGACTTTGTCGACCGTATGATGGAAAAAGGCTACACCCGCAAGCAGGTTCGCCTGCTCTGCGAATGGTATCTGCGTGTGCGTAAATCGTCTTAAAACAAGTGCCCGGTAAGCACTCGCGTTTACCGGGCCTACAAAATGCAAGTTGGCAAATGCAGTACGGGGGGTATATGACCTGGTTTATTGACCGGCGTCTTAACGGCAAAAACAAGAGCACGGTGAACCGCCAGCGCTTCTTGCGCCGTTATAAAGCGCAAATTAAACAGTCTATCTCCGAGGCCATCAACAAACGCTCGGTGACCGACGTCGACAGCGGCGAATCTGTCTCCATCCCCACCGATGACATCAGCGAACCGATGTTTCATCAGGGGCGTGGCGGACTGCGCCATCGCGTACACCCAGGTAATGACCACTTCGTTCAGAACGACAGAATTGAGCGTCCTCAGGGCGGCGGTGGTGGTTCAGGAAGCGGTCAGGGACAGGCCAGCCAGGATGGTGAAGGTCAGGATGAGTTTGTCTTCCAGATTTCGAAAGATGAATATCTCGACCTGCTGTTTGAAGATCTGGCGCTGCCGAATCTGAGAAAAAATCAGCATCGTCAGCTTAACGAGTATAAAACCCATCGTGCTGGCTATACCGCCAATGGCGTACCCGCCAATATCAGCGTCGTGCGTTCATTGCAGAATTCGCTGGCGCGACGCACGGCCATGACGGCAGGTAAACGTCGCGAACTGCGCGAACTCGAGAGCAACCTGAAAGTCGTGGAAAACACGGAACCGGCGCAACTGCTGGAAGAGGAGCGCCTGCGTAAAGAGATTGCCGAGTTGAGAGCGAAGATCGATCGGGTGCCGTTTATCGATACCTTCGACCTACGCTACAAGAACTACGAAAAACGTCCGGAGCCATCCAGCCAGGCGGTGATGTTCTGTCTTATGGACGTCTCCGGTTCAATGGACCAGGCCACCAAAGATATGGCGAAGCGTTTTTATATTCTGCTCTACCTGTTCCTGAGCAGAACCTATAAGAACGTGGAAGTGGTCTATATTCGCCACCACACACAGGCCAAAGAGGTGGATGAACATGAGTTCTTTTACTCCCAGGAGACCGGGGGAACCATTGTATCAAGCGCACTGAAGCTGATGGATGAAGTGGTTAAAGAGCGTTACGACCCGGCGCAGTGGAACATTTATGCCGCGCAGGCCTCGGATGGCGATAACTGGGCAGATGACTCACCGCTGTGTCATGAAATTCTGGCGAAGAAAATTCTGCCCGTCGTGCGTTACTACAGCTATATCGAAATAACCCGTCGTGCACACCAGACCCTGTGGCGGGAATATGAACATCTGCAATCTATGTTCGATAACTTTGCCATGCAGCATATCCGTGACCAGGATGACATCTATCCGGTGTTCAGGGAGCTGTTCCACAAGCAATCTGCAACCAGCAATGCCTGACCCTACAGCCAGCGAATTCGCTGGCTGTATTCTTTCGACCCCGTTCATCCCGTGCTAATGTAGAAAACTGCATACTGAATTATCACCGGGAAAATCGTTATGTCTGACGACGTTATTGGGACAGGGACTCACCAGCAGCTGATTAATTTACTCACCGAGCAGGGTGCACGGTTTCGTGTCATGGAGCACGAGGCGGTGGGGAAATGCGAGGCGGTAAGTGAAATTCGCGGGACCGATCTCAGGCAAGGCGCTAAAGCTCTGGTCTGCAAAGTGAAGGGAAACGGTGTAAAAAAACACGTTCTGGCGATCCTGGCCGCCGATCTGCAGGCCGACCTGAGCCAGCTTGCCAGCCATTTTGGCGGATTAAAAGCGTCTCTCGCCAGCCCGGCCGAAGTTGATACTCTGACCGCCTGCGTTTTTGGCGCTATCCCACCTTTCAGTTTCCATCCCGATCTGACGCTGGTTGCCGACCCGCTGCTGTTCGAGCGTTTTGACGAAATCGCGTTCAACGCCGGTCTGCTGGAAAAATCAGTGATTATGGATACCCAGGATTACCTGCGTATTGCTCGTCCTGAGCTTGTGACGTTCCATAAAGCCTAATCACAAAGGCTGGCGATCCTGTCAGCCTTTTCTTTCCAGAAACAGAACAGAAGCGACGAGAATAATGGCAACAGCGAAAAACGATGAGGAGATAATGAGTGTCTCAACAAACATGTGATCGTTCATGATGGCGATCCTTTTGTGATATCTGACCTCGTTTTAGTCCCTGTAAATGACAGGGTTATGACAGTGATAAGATCTTTTAAAAACTGTCCTCCGCCATTTTTCCGCGTAAAGTAAGCAGGATGATTTTTTTGGCAAGGATTCCCTATGTTTGACCCTACTCTGCTCATTCTTCTGGCACTCGCCGCGCTCGGTTTTATCAGTCATAACACCACCGTCGCCATCTCGATTCTGGTGCTTATCATCGTGCGCGTGACACCGTTAAACACCTTTTTCCCGTGGATAGAAAAACAAGGCCTCACTATCGGGATAATCATACTCACCATTGGGGTCATGGCTCCCATCGCCAGCGGTACGCTGCCTGCATCGACGCTGCTGCACTCGTTTGTAAACTGGAAATCGCTGGTGGCGATTGCGGTCGGCATTTTTGTCTCGTGGTTGGGTGGTCGTGGCGTCACGCTGATGAGCAGTCAACCCTCGCTGGTGGCGGGTCTGCTGGTGGGAACCGTGCTGGGTGTAGCGCTGTTTCGCGGCGTGCCAGTGGGCCCGCTGATTGCAGCGGGGTTGGTCTCACTGTTTATTGGGAAGTCGTAGTCAGGTTAGCCATATAACGCGCCGGTGTCTGGCCAAGCCCCTTCCTGAACATGGTGATAAACGCGGTGGTAGAGTCATAACCCAGTGTCTGTGCCACCTGCTGTACCGACTTACCGCTAATCAAATGCTGTAACGCCACAATTAACTGCAGCTGATGACGCCAGCGGCGAAAGCTTAAACCCGTTTCTTTTACCACCAGTCGCGCCAGGTTGCGTTCGCTCATGGCAAAGTGGCTCGCCCACTGTGCCAGCGTCTGCCAGGCGGCAGGCTCTTCCGCCATCTTTTCACTCATCAGCCGGATTTTGGGGTGAGGTGAAACGGGTAACTGCAAATGCTCCTGACGCTGCAACGGCAGTTCATCAAACAGGACATCCACCAGGCGCGATGTGGCCGCAAGATAAAGCTGCTCACGCGATTTCTCTGCCAGAGATAAAATCAGTTCCCGTACCAGGGGGGAGATTTTCAGGGTGCAGCAGCGATCGGGTAAACTGGCAGCACCCGGTTCAATGAATAAAAAACAGAGCTGTGCTCCCGGTGTGGCCCTGTTACTGTGCGGCATCTGGCCAGGGATCCAGACAGCATACTGAGGCGGTACCATCAGCATGGCATTTTCCACTTCGCAGGTGATAGCACCACCAAGGGCCAGAATCAGCTGCCCCTTACGGTGATGATGCAATGGAATATATTGTTCCTCCGCCACCACGCGAATGCGGAACGCGACGGCCGCATCGTGCTGGCTATCAGGATCGTAGCCCTCCAGTCCCAGACCAATCATCATGTTGTCCGATATTAGCGATAAACTGTCATTTTAGCCTGATTTCAACCACTGAGAAAATCAGTATTGTGTGCCCTCGTTTGAACGTATGAGAACACAATGACAACTGCTATTCGCATCTCTGGAAAACAAAGCGCGCTGTTGATCGCAGGCATCCTGATGATTGCCACTACACTGCGCGTTACCTTCACCGGCGCAGCCCCGTTGCTCGACGCTATTCGCCTTGATTATGGCTTAAGCACGGCACAAACCGGTCTGCTGACCACCCTGCCTCTGCTGGCTTTTGCGCTTGTCTCCCCGCTTGCCGCAGGTGTCGCCCGGCGTATCGGCATGGAGCGCAGCCTGTTTATCGCCCTGCTGCTGATTTGCGCCGGGATTGCGGTTCGTTCCCTGCCCTCCGCAACGTTACTTTTCATGGGTACGGCGGTGATTGGCTGCGGTATTGCGCTGGGGAATGTTCTGCTGCCGGGATTAATTAAACGTGATTTTCCAGGTCAGGTAGCCCGTCTCACCGGGGCCTATTCCCTGACGATGGGGGTCTCTGCGGCGTTAGGCTCTGCGCTGATTGTTCCTCTGGCACAAGGTGACGCTGGCTGGCATGGCGCACTGCTGATGCTGATGGTGTTTCCGCTGATCGCGTTGCTGCTCTGGCTGCCACAGTGGCGTCAAAAACACATCGCGACGGTAACGGGCGCTGGCGCGTTGCATAATCGCGCGATCTGGCGATCTGCCCTCGCCTGGCAGGTGACGCTCTTTCTGGGAATTAACTCACTGATTTACTACGTTATCATCGGCTGGCTGCCGGCTATATTACTCAGCCACGGATACAGCGAAGCACAGGCCGGCTCGGTGCATGGTCTGTTACAACTCGCCACTGCCGTACCGGGTCTTGCTGTGCCGCTGATCCTCCATCGTCTGAAGGATCAGCGGATAATCGCCGGGGTTGTGGCCCTGATGTGTGCAGTCAGCGCGGCAGGATTGTGGTTTGTACCTGATATGGCAGTCCTGTGGACACTGGTGTTCGGCTTTGGCACCGGCGCAACGATGATCCTCGGCCTGACGTTCATCGGCCTGCGCGCCAGCTCTGCACACCAGGCGGCGGCGTTATCCGGTATGGCGCAGTCAATTGGCTATCTGCTCGCGGCCTGCGGTCCACCGTTGATGGGAAAAATTCACGATACTGCGGGAGACTGGCGCATCCCGCTTCTGGGCTGTGCGTTGGCTGCGGTGGTCATGGCCATCTGCGGTATGCTCGCCGGGCGTGACCGGGAGATCACGCCTCGTTAAACATTGTGGCAGGCCGTTGGGCCTGCTTTTTTAGCCGCGCGCCGCGCGCAGCATCGCCTGTACCAGTACCACCGGGCGACCTTCCAGTGCCGCACGCTCATGCTGGAATAAGGTGATCACAAAGAATGGGTGGGTAACCAACTCTGCAGCGCGGATCTCACCCTGCTCATCCCAGCCAGTAACGCGCATATCACCGTTTTCAAGCGCCTGTGCAAACGCCGGCGATACGCCATAGTTACAATGATAGCCCTCTTCAATTTCTGGCTTACCATAGGCTTTCGCGATCAGCGTATTATTACGCAACTCAATTGCATCGGTTTTTTCCACCAGCGAACAGGCCAAAGGTGCAATCACCATGGTGCCTTCGGTATCCGTTTCGGCATGGGCCGCATCGCTCCAGCCCAATACGTTACGGGCATACTCAATCAACGCATGCTGGAACCCACCGCAGGTACCGAGGAACGGAATGCTGTTTTCACGGGCGTAGCGTGCAGCGATAAAGGCAGCTTCCGTGTTTTTATAAGGGCTTGCAGGAACCAGCCAGATGGCATCGTAGCCCACCAGATCTTCAGGACTGGTTAAATCGGTCGTGGCAAGCCAGTCGTAATCGGCGGTGAGGTCAAGGACTGCGGCGGCGTCGTCAATGGCCAGCGGAATCGCCTGATGTGCAATAACATTAGGATTGTAATCGCCAACCAGCGCAATGCGCAGCGTCGTTTTTACCGGGAGGTGTTCCATGAAAGGTTCCTTATGCCAGGGAATTATCAGATAACATAAGGAACCTCAGACTACCGATCTTCTGCAATTATCACAATACCTTAAATTAGGAGGGTGGAAATATGATTCAATGCAAACGGGTCTATGAGCAGGCAAGCCCGGACGATGGCTATCGGGTTCTGGTGGACAGGCTCTGGCCGCGCGGGGTTAAAAAAACGGACCTCGCGTACGATGAATGGTGTAAAACGCTCACGCCATCAAATGAATTACGCAAGGCCTTTCACGGCGAAACCATTGATTTCGATGCCTTCAGTCAGGCCTATCGTGAAGAGCTGGCGCAACATCAGGACGAAGGGATGCGCCTGGCGGCGCAGGCAAAAAAGCAGACCGTCACCCTGCTCTACGGCGCAAAAGACAAGACACAAAATCATGCCCTGGTATTAGCCGACTGGCTGCGCCATCTGTAATCAGCCGATCATCAGCTCATCAAGGGTTTGTGGTGCTTCATCCGGGGTAAGCGGCATCAGGTGTTCAGGGCGAACAAACGCAAAGCCGTGCTGATTGTCAAAGGCGTAGACATCTCCCGTTACCAGCCATAGCGCGCGATCCGCCGTCGCGGGCAACTCCGTCATAACGCCATTGACCGGGTTAACGAAACGCAAGCCGGGCTGGCAAAGACCAAATAATTCAACGGATTTACCAATATTGCGACGGCCAGAGGCTGTGCGGGCACCGATGATCATCGCCATGCTGCCCGGTTTAAGCTGAAACATACTTCTCTCACGGTAAAGGTGGCCAGAAACTGGCTAAGAATAATCCTAAAGAGAAGTGTATCGCAGTCAATATGTCATTGTCACCTGGTGGGTTGCGGGTGATCACGGCGATAAAGCGTCCATTCGTCGATCACTTCGCCACCCGGTAACTTGCACTCTGTGCGGACACCTTGTGGGCTTTGAACCGGGATCTGTTCCCCGCCTTTCTCCAGACAATAAACGGAGGCCGGGTTCGCCATACCGACAACGTGGGGCGGTTTCGGGGCATCAGGTGGTGGTGTTTTGGTGGTGCAGGCGGCCAGGGGAAGTGCCAGCGCCAGAAGCAGAAATCTCATCTTATTGATCCTTTTAACATCATCAATAGTGTAAGGGTAACGGGTCACTCGCGCTTTCTCCATGGTTTCTCCATTTTAACTGCACTTTTCAACGCTATAGTGTGACGTGTTCTCAACATGACCAGAGAACATCATTCCGTAATCAAGATGTCTTTGCCCCGGTCTCAACAACGGGGCTTTTTTTCACCTGCGCCCCTCCTGCTGCATATATTAAATTTTCTATATTCATGTTTTACTATGCCAGAAGTCTAAAAATTCAGCATAACATGCAGATGCAGACGTCTTCTGCATGGGAGTTATTCTACGTCATGTCGGATATCATCCTTGCCCGTGTTTCAGAAACCCTCGCCACTGAACAATCCCTTGAAAGTCTCGTTCGTCAGCTGCTGGAGATGCTGGAGATTGTGACCGATATGGAATCGACTTACCTGACGAAGGTCGATATCAAAGCACGACTGCAGCATATTCTCTATGCCCGCAACAGCAAGCAGATGGAGATCCCGGAGGGGCTGAGTGTTCCATGGGATGAAACACTGTGTAAGCGCGCACTGGATAGCAACACGCTATTCAGCAACGACGTTCCTGAGCGTTGGCCTGATTGCGACGCTGCGAAAGCACTCGGCATTACCACCTACATGAGTATTCCTGTTCATCTTGCTGATGGTTCACTTTACGGTACGCTCTGTGCCACCAGCACGGCAAAGAAACCACTCAGCGAACGTGGTGAACAGGTTCTGAAATTGTTTGCCGGGTTGATTGCCCAGTACATTCAGAAAGAGTCTCTGGTGACCCAACTTCGGGAAGCCAATGCTGCGCTCATCGCGCACTCTTATACCGATGCCCTTACCCGTTTACCCAACCGTCGGGCCATTTTTGAGGATCTGACGACCCTGTTTTCTCTGGCACGACACCTTAAACGTAATGCCATCATCGCGTTTATCGACCTGAATGATTTCAAATTGATTAACGATCGTTATGGTCATGAAGCTGGCGACCAGTTTCTGGTGGAAGTGGGCAAGCGTTTGACGGAAGAAAAACAGCAGGACGATATTATTGGCCGGTTGGGCGGTGATGAGTTTCTGGTGGCTTCTCTGAGCAAAACCGACAATGAAGAGGATAACACGCAGATAAACCAGTTAAAAACACGCCTCAATGCCTGCATTGCGGGTGAATACTGGCTGGGCAGCAGTGTTCATATCATTTACCCGGGAGCCAGCATTGGTGTTATCGAAGTGGACCCTGATGTAGCCGATCCGGACAGTGCGTTACACGCAGCTGATATCGCGATGTATCAGGATAAGAAAGGAAAAAGCAAAACACGCTTTCTCACTAAGGATTAACACCGTACACTCTACGGCATTACAGAAACCGAAACAGGTGATGATATGAGAATAGGGATCCTCTTCCCGGTCGTTATTTTTATAACGGCGGTGGTTTTTCTGGCGTGGTTTTTTGTCGGTGGTTACGCAGCTCCAGGGGCATAAATGAGAAAAACGACCCTCATTATGTTGATCGTTGCCATTACTGCTTTTGCCGGGACACAACTCGGCTGGTGGTAAACCCGCTACGTAAAAAGGCTGCCCTCTGGCAGCCTTTTTTAACGCGTTCAGATTTAGCTTTTGATTTTTCTGTAGGCAAACAGAACAACCAGCGCACCAATCACAGCAACGACGAAACTGCCGAAGTTAAAGCCATCGACCTTGCCAAAACCGAACAGTGTACTGATCCAGCCGCCGACGACCGCGCCGACAATCCCCAGTATTACGGTAACAATAAACCCACCGCCATCTTTGCCCGGCATGATCCACTTAGCCAGAATACCAGCAATAAGCCCAAAGATAATCCAGGATAAAATACCCATAACTTTCCTCTCTGTATGGTTTTTGTCATTAAATCAACGACACAAAAAAGAATAGCACAGGATCAGAGAAAGAAAATTTGTGATAGGCATCACAGTGAGAGAGCGTCTATTTATTCATCAACAAAAAAGAGCGCTCCACATAAACTGTGGGGTTGAATCTTTTGTTGAGAAAGATTATCTTTCTCAACACTGAGTAGTTGAGTAAAAAACTCAAGTATTCAGTACGACATTGCTCACATTGCTTCCAGTATTTCTTGCCCACTCTTGAGTGGGCTTTTTTTTCTGGTCATACCCCAACAAAAGCGTACTGGTTACGGCCGCCGCGTTTTGCCTGATAGAGTGCCTGGTCTGCGGCAATGATAATATTCTGCTGGCTACCGGCTATTTCTACAGCACGTGCAGTGGAGACCCCTACGCTTACCGTTACCCGCCCAAAAGGACTAAAAGCATGTTCAATTTGCAAAGAGAAGACATTGCGAATAATCGTCTGAGCAATGCGCCGCGCCTCCTGGATATCCGCATCAGGTAATATCAGCGCAAACTCCTCCCCGCCATACCTGGCCACAATCTGGTTATCACGAGTGAGACTTTTCCTGAGACTGTCCCCCAGTTGAGTCAGGCACCGATCCCCTTCAGGATGGCCGTAGTTATCATTGTATTTTTTGAAGTAATCCACATCCACAATCAGCACCGAAATCGGCGCACCGCGTGCCACGCAACCCGCAATTTCCGAGAGTATCTTTTCATCAAAACTGCGGCGGTTGAAAAGCCCTGTCAGCGCATCCTCAGAGGCAATAATCTTCAGCTCTTTGTTATCTCTGGTTTTTCGTGATAAGTCCGAATACAGGAAATAAGACGCCACAATGAGTATTACGGTAAAAACGAAAATGAGTATGGCAAGCTGGATAGCCTGCTTGCGCCAGGGAAAGAGAGCCTCATCGGTGCTGACGGCCACCGTGGTGACCAGTCCGTAACGTGTGTTTTTCTCATAGGCATAAATGCGTTCGATTTTATCAAACCGGGAAATAGAACTGGCGATCCCGGTATTTTGTACCTTGAGATATTTTCTGAAGAGAGGCGAATCAGAGACAATCGCGCCAATATAGTTATTTTTAAAGGGATAACGGACCAGCAAGACGCCTGACGGTGTCGTTAAGCCAATGACGCCAGAATGACCAATATTAATCTGCCCGTAGAGTGCCAGAAAATTTTCGATGCCCAGTGTCACAACGACGACACCATTAAACGCGCCGGTATGGGTTTCAAGACGTCGGCTAATGGTGATAACCCATTTACCATTAGTTCTGCTTACCACAGGCTCACCAATAAAAATCTGCTGACTCTTATTATTCTTGTGGTAGATAAAAAAAGCCCTGTCCGCTCCTTTCCGGGGGCCAGAAAAAGTTTCGTGCAATGCGGTAAAGAGTTCGCCCCGGGCATCGTACACAACCACATTATTAATCTGGGTAAGGAGATTATCCTGGTTACTTATCATCCGCTGGATATTGGTCGCCTGTTGTGGGTTCATGCCATAAATTTCGATTATGTCGGAAACAGTCGTAATCAGCATTTCACTTTGGCGCATGATCCCCTCAGTATACACATCAAGGGTATGGCTCAGGTTGGCAACACTGGTATTTATTTGCTGGATTGACTGCTGTCTGGATGTGGTAATTTGGACAGCAAGCGACAGCGAGATGATCAATGAGACAATGATGACGGTAATGGTTGTTGTGTAGAAAGTATTTTTTATATGCACGAGCTTTTCCACCTTATCACGCCTGACATCCCCGGCTGACAGCTATTGTCACTGTAACAAAGCTCAGGATAAGAGGAAAATGAATTGCACTTAAGCAGACCACCAGCCCCCTCTTTATTTCACTTTTCACAATCTGACATCGGGGGATACCCTGCACATCGCAAAACCAAAACGCGGCTACAAAGTCACATTCTCTCCTGGCTTAGCAGCAGAGGGTGAGCATCATAATGTTGCGCATGATTTATCGGTCTGAATGTGATCACCTGTCGTGACTATCAGGCTTGTGCCTCGTCCTGGCTGTGTTAAGATTTGTGAAATTCAGGGAGCGGACAGGATAACTGGATAATGAAAAAGATCATTGCCGTTGCTATCATTTCAACGCTTCTGGTCATCCTGTCTCTTTATGCGGTCAATGCTGTTATCGTTAGCCAGCAGAAGAGCAAACAACTTGAGATTTCCCATACTCTTTTAGAGTATTCAGAAGACCTGTCCCAAAGCGTAGCACTGGCTCTCAAAAGCATCACTACCCAGGGATGTGATAAAACCAGTCTTGATAGTTACAGACAAATAAAACTCGACAGCCTCTATTTCGGTGATGTCGGATTCATAGAGAAAGGAAAAATAGTCTGTACTGCTTTTTGGGGTAAACTCGCTACTCCTGTTGCACTTCCTGCAGAACTGCATAAAACCCCAAGGGGCTTTCTCCTGGCCCAGTTTGACAAAAAAGAGTTCTTTACAGGTAACGCGGCAATTTATCATAACATTATTATCTTCACCTCCCGCTACGCTTACGATAAATTCGCTCCGGTTACAGCGAGTTACTCTCTGAGTGCAACCACCAAAGACTTTGGCAGAACTTTTTTTTCGGCCACCCCTGCATTTAAGCAACAGGACTTGCTGCATTCGACATTGTTTACCATCACCCTCACGCAGTGCAGCGCTTTCTGGGATTTATGCGTCATTGTGAAACATCACAACGCAGGGCTTGCTTCGCTACCTCCCGCTGTGTTTACGTTTCTTGTGGTCATTTTGTATTTTATCTGGGTAGCGATAACGTTCTTTTTCTTCCGCATTTATGAAGACCGTTTCTCTCTCGAACGGACGCTGGTCAAGGCTGTCATCACCAATACCATCAGTGTTAAATATCAGCCAATCATTCGAATTCAGGATAAAAAAATAGTGGGCGTTGAGGTTCTGTCGAGATGGCACGATCAAAAACACGGTGATGTCTCCCCGGAGCTTTTTATTCCATTAATCAAAAAGATCGGCCTGTATAAAAAATATTACATTAATATTATCGAAAAATCCCTTTCAGAAATTGCACCACTTGCAACAAAACATCAGCTGGTCGTCTCACTCAATGTTGGCCGAACGGAAATTGAAGACGGGCAATTTATTACTATTTTACGTCGCGTGTGTTTACTTCATCGCATCCCACTCTCCTTGATAAAAATCGAACTCTCTGAAAAGGCCGTTTCCGCTGTAGATATTCTTGAAGAATTCTGTCGGGAATTAAAATCGCTTGGTATAAAAATATCAATAGATGATTTTGGTGTACAAAATTCAAACCTGGCCAGGCTGTCACTTCTTGAATATGATGAAATAAAAATCGACAAATCGCTGGTCGATGGCATCAGTGAACATTATAAACAAAACATCTTTGTTATTTTTAGTGATGCCCTCGCCCGGCTGAATAAACCCCTTGTTTTTGAAGGGGTAGAGAATGAAATACAATATCGTTTTATTGCTGACAGATATCCCAATGCCCTGGTTCAGGGATGGTATTTCTCAAAATCACTGACCCGCAGTGAGCTGGCGAAGAAACTTGTCGGCGTCGCGCGGTAACCACTGATGCCTGGCGCGCCCATATTTTTTCTGATCAGGCATTTTCATTCCTTTCCCAAAAACATATAGTTGTCACATTCAGACGGTAGATTACCCTGAAGCACACACTTATTTTGGTTAAAAACGTGAAAATATCCTTACTTTATCCAGTGGTACTCTTTTTCCTGATCGTTATTTTCGCGCTGTTTAGCGACAACCCCACCTCGCATATTCTGCGTAAAAAATGCATGTGGTCTGATAGCGTGATGCTGAGCTGTATAGCAAAGCATCAGCATAATGGTTTTTGAGGAAGGCTATTCATTCCCCCACTGATTGAGGAAATTCGCAATATCATCAATGCGACCAGCACGGATCCCGGCTTCAGTCGCCATCTCTTGCTGGGCTTCCTCACTGATCTCCTCGTTATTTGATAAACGGGTGAGCAGCAGCTGGAAATAACCTGCCAGCGGATCACGCTCTGAATCACTGACTTGCTCTGCGGCTTCCGTCGCGTACTCATCGACGATGTCATAATACTTCAGTGGGATTTCGTTGTTCATAAGCAGTCTCGTATCTGGCTTGTCATAAGTGGCGTAGTGAGTATATCGGACGACGGACGTCGACCATAGCATTGCTTCAGACCAGTAGCGCCAGCAAGGCGGCAACAGCGGGCAAGGCCTGCACATACAGAATTTTTCTGCTGGCGGTCACTGCCCCAAATATACCGGCAACCACCACGCAGACAAGGAAAAAGACTGTCACGTGGATACCCTTTTCGCCGAGCCAAAGGCTCCAGAGTAAACCTGCCGCCAGAAAACCGTTGTACAGCCCCTGATTCGCGGCCAGCACACGGGTTTCACGGGCAAATTCAGGACGGAGATTAAACGCCTTATGCCCGGTTTTTGTGTTCCAGAGGAACATTTCCAGCACCAGGATGTAAAGATGGATGAACGCAACAACAGCAACCAGGATGGTGGCTAACATCATGCTTCTCCTGTAAGCAGAGACAAAAAAAACGGGAACCCTACGGCCCCCGTTAGTATTTAACCCAGAGTCTGGATTACATGTTCGCGATAATCGCATCGCCAAACTCTGAACATTTCAGCAGTTTAGCGCCATCCATCAGACGTTCGAAGTCATAGGTCACGGTCTTGGCAGCGATAGCGCCTTCCATGCCTTTAACAATCAGGTCTGCAGCTTCGAACCACTCCATATGGCGCAGCATCATTTCTGCGGACAGGATGATAGAACCTGGGTTCACTTTGTCCTGGCCTGCATATTTTGGTGCAGTACCGTGGGTCGCTTCGAACAGGGCGCACTCATCACCGATGTTCGCACCCGGGGCAATACCAATACCGCCAACCTGTGCCGCCAGGGCGTCAGAAATGTAGTCACCGTTCAGGTTCATACAGGCGATCACGTCGTATTCAGCTGGACGCAGCAGGATCTGCTGCAGGAACGCATCGGCGATCACATCTTTAATGATGATCTCTTTGCCGGTGTTCGGGTTCTTGATTTTCTGCCACGGGCCGCCGTCGATCAGCTCACCACCGAACTCTTCTTTCGCCAACTGGTAACCCCAGTCTTTGAACGCGCCTTCGGTGAACTTCATAATGTTGCCTTTGTGAACCAGGGTCACAGAGTCACGGTCGTTGGTGATGGCGTACTCGATGGCCGCACGTACCAGACGCTTGGTGCCTTCTTCGGAGCACGGCTTGATGCCGATACCGCAATGCTCAGGGAAGCGAATTTTCTTCACGCCCATCTCATCGCGCAGGAATTTAATCACTTTTTCTGCGTCTGCAGAGTCAGCTTTCCATTCGATACCTGCGTAGATGTCTTCTGCGTTTTCACGGAAGATAACCATGTCGGTCAGTTCAGGGTGCTTAACCGGGCTTGGGGTGCCCTGGTAGTAACGAACCGGGCGCAGACACACGTACAGGTCCAGCTCCTGACGCAGTGCAACGTTCAGAGAACGGATACCGCCACCGACAGGTGTGGTCAGTGGGCCTTTAATAGCAACGCGGTAGTCGCGGATCAGGTCCAGCGTTTCCGCTGGCAGCCAGACGTCCTGGCCATAAACTTGAGTAGATTTTTCACCGGTGTAAATTTCCATCCAGGAAATTTTACGCTCGCCTTTGTAGGCTTTCTCAACAGCGGCATCAACCACTTTCAGCATTGCCGGGGTAACGTCTACACCGATACCGTCACCTTCGATGAACGGGATAATCGGATTGTGAGGAACGTTAATCTTGCCGTTTTGCAGGGTGATCTTTTTACCTTCCGCCGGAACAACTACTTTGCTTTCCATTAACCTCTCCTTCGAGCGCTTCTGGTTGTTACTGATCTTATGTTAATAAATTGTAATGAGCCCTTCGATAGTACCTGATTGTCCGACGCCATGAAAGGTCTTCGTTATTAGGCTATAATGCGGCAATTGATAGAGCCTGAAAATACCATGAAGAAAACTTCTTTTACAAAACACCGGGTTGAGCGATTCAGCTCGCGACAAGCCGCCAGAAGACCGCAAGAAAGCCAGCCGAAGCGGGTAATTTTGTTCAATAAACCCTACGATGTTTTGCCGCAGTTCACCGACGAGGCCGGGCGCAGCACGCTGAAGGACTACATTCCCGTCCAGGGCGTCTACGCCGCCGGGCGACTGGACCGCGACAGCGAAGGCCTGCTGGTCTTAACTAACGACGGAGCCTTACAGGCGAAGCTCACGCAGCCAGGGAAGCGCACGGGTAAAATTTACTTCGTGCAGGTAGAAGGTGAACCGGATGAAGAGACGCTGGCAACATTACGCAACGGCGTCACGCTGAACGACGGTCCAACTCTGCCGGCAGGTATTGAACGCGTGAATGAACCGGAGTGGCTGTGGCCGCGTAACCCGCCCATCCGCGAACGCAAATCCATTCCGACAAGCTGGCTCAAAATCACCCTTTATGAAGGCCGAAACCGTCAGGTTCGGCGTATGACCGCACACGTTGGCTTCCCTACCCTGCGCCTGATTCGCTACGCCATGGGCAACTACACGCTGGAGAGCCTGGCTAACGGTGAATGGCGGGACGTTACCTCCTAAGGAGTCACTATGTTCAAACCTCATGTCACTGTCGCCTGTGTGGTTCATGCGCTGGGTAAATTCCTGGTCGTCGAGGAGACTATTGGTGGCAAAGCCTTATGGAACCAGCCCGCAGGGCACCTCGAAGAAAACGAAACGCTGCTGCAGGCCGCAAAACGCGAGCTGTGGGAAGAGACGGGGATCCATGCCGAACCTCAGCACTTCATCCGCCTGCATCAGTGGATAGCGCCTGACCACACGCCATTCCTGCGCTTTTTATTCGCCGTTGAGCTTAGCGAAATGTGCGCCACAGAGCCGCAGGATGATGATATCGACCGCTGCCTGTGGGTCACCGCTGATGAGATCCTGAATGCGCCAAACCTGCGCTCGCCGCTGGTTGCAGAAAGCATTCGCTGCTGGCAGTCTGCTGGCCGCTTACCGCTGGATGTCATTGGAGAATTTAACTGGCCGTTTACAGAGGGTGTCAATGGTGGGGGGGCGTGATAGAATACGCCGCCTTGAAGTTCAATGTCGTGAGTATTCCATGTCAGATAACAGCCAGAAAAAAGTAATCGTCGGCATGTCCGGCGGTGTCGATTCCTCCGTTTCCGCCTACCTGTTACAACAACAGGGCTATAAGGTGGAGGGCCTGTTCATGAAGAACTGGGAGGAAGATGATGGCGAGGAATACTGCACTGCCGCTGCGGATCTCGCCGATGCGCAGGCCGTATGCGACAAGCTCGGCATTGAACTGCACACCGTTAACTTTGCCGCAGAATATTGGGACAACGTTTTTGAACTGTTCCTGGAAGAGTACAAAGCCGGCCGTACGCCAAACCCGGATATTCTGTGCAACAAAGAGATCAAATTTAAAGCCTTCCTGGAATTCGCGGCGGAAGATCTGGGCGCAGACTACATTGCGACCGGTCACTACGTGCGTCGTGCCGATGTGAATGGCAAAAGCCAGTTGCTGCGTGGTCTGGACGGCAACAAAGATCAGAGCTACTTCCTCTATACGCTGAGTCACGAGCAAATCGCCCAGAGCCTGTTCCCGGTCGGCGAGCTGGAAAAGCCGCAGGTACGTAAAATTGCCGAAGAGCTGGACCTGATCACCGCGAAGAAAAAAGACTCTACCGGTATCTGCTTCATTGGTGAGCGCAAATTCCGCGATTTCCTGGGGCGTTACCTGCCAGCGCAGCCGGGTAAAATTGTTACCGTTGACGGCGAAGAGATTGGCCAGCACCAGGGGCTGATGTACCACACTCTTGGTCAGCGTAAAGGCCTGGGTATCGGTGGAACCAAAGAGGGTAGCGAGGATCCGTGGTACGTTGTCGACAAAGATGTCGAAAACAATATTCTGGTTGTCGCTCAGGGTCACGACCACCCGCGTCTGATGTCCGTTGGACTTATCGCGCAGCAATTGCACTGGGTCGATCGCGAACCACTCAAAGGTACCCTGCGCTGCACGGTGAAAACGCGCTACCGCCAGACCGATATTCCTTGCACCGTAACCGCACTGGATGACGATCGCATCGAAGTGCGTTTCGACGAGCCTGTTGCTGCTGTCACCCCGGGTCAATCTGCTGTCTTCTATAGCGGCGAAATCTGCCTGGGTGGCGGGATCATTGAACAGCGCCTGCCGCTGACCGCTGTTTAACACGATTGCACACATAAAGGAGACCGTGTGGCGAAGAACTATTATGACATCACCCTGGCACTGGCGGGAATTTGCCAGTCTGCCCGTCTGGTGCAACAGCTGGCGCATCAGGGTCATTGCGACGCTGACGCGCTGCACGTTTCACTCAACAGTGTTATCGATCTCAACCCTGGCTCAACCCTGGGTGTCTTCGGTGGGAGTGAAACTAATCTTCGTCTCGGTCTTGAAACCCTGCTTGGCGTGCTTAACGCCAGTAACCGTCAGGGATTAAACGCAGAGTTAACACGCTACACGTTAAGTCTGATGGTGCTTGAGCGTAAACTGAGCGCAGCGAAAGGTGCGCTCAATACGCTCGGTGACCGTATTGCCGGGTTGCAACGTCAGCTCGACCATTTTGATCTGCAGTCCGAAACACTGCTGAGTGCCATGGCTGCCATTTATGTTGACGTCATTAGCCCACTTGGCCCACGTATTCAGGTCACCGGTTCCCCTGCTGTTCTGCAAAGCCCTCAGGTCCAGGCAAAAGTGCGTGCCTCCCTGCTGGCCGGGATCCGCGCCGCTGTGCTGTGGCATCAGGTTGGCGGTGGCCGACTGCAGTTAATGTTTTCTCGTAATCGCCTGACTACTCAGGCAAAACAAATTCTTGCTCATTGTTAACCTCCCGGAGTTGCGAATTATGGAATTATCCTCACTGACCGCCGTATCCCCTGTCGATGGACGCTATGGCGATAAAGTCAGCGCGCTGCGCGGGATCTTCAGCGAATATGGTTTGCTGAAGTTCCGTGTTCAGGTTGAAGTACGCTGGCTGCAAAAGCTGGCCGCCCAGGCAGCAATCAAGGAAGTTCCTGCTTTTGACGCCCAGGCAAACGATTACCTTGATAAAATCGTTGCTGACTTCAACGAAGAAGATGCCGCGCGTATCAAAACCATCGAGCGCACCACCAACCATGACGTGAAAGCGGTTGAGTATTTCCTGAAAGAGAAAGTGGCTGCTGTGCCTGCTCTGCATGCTGTATCTGAATTCATTCATTTCGCCTGCACATCAGAAGATATCAACAACCTGTCTCACGCGCTGATGCTCTCTACCGCGCGCAAAGATGTGGTACTGCCTTACTGGCGTAAAATCATCGACGCAGTAAAAGCGCTGTCCGTGGAATACCGCGACATTCCGCTGCTCTCCCGTACCCACGGCCAGCCAGCTACCCCATCCACGATGGGTAAAGAGATGGCGAACGTAGCGTACCGTATGGAGCGCCAGTACCGTCAGCTGGAGCAGGTTGAGATCCTCGGCAAAATCAACGGTGCGGTCGGTAACTATAACGCCCACATCGCCGCGTACCCGGAAGTGGACTGGCACCAGTTCAGCGAAGAGTTCGTGACCTCTCTGGGTATTCAGTGGAACCCGTACACTACCCAGATTGAGCCGCATGACTACATCGCCGAGCTGTTTGATTGCATCGCACGCTTCAACACCATCCTGATCGACTTTGATCGTGACGTGTGGGGTTACATCGCGCTGAACCACTTCAAACAGAAAACCATCGCCGGTGAAATTGGTTCTTCTACCATGCCGCACAAAGTGAACCCAATCGACTTCGAAAACTCCGAAGGCAACCTGGGTCTGGCAAATGCCGTGTTGCAACATATGGCAAGCAAACTGCCGGTTTCCCGCTGGCAGCGTGACCTGACAGACTCCACCGTTCTGCGTAACCTGGGTGTGGGCATTGGCTACGCGCTGATTGCTTACCAGTCCACCCTGAAAGGCGTGAGCAAACTGGAAGTGAACCGTGACCGTCTGCTGGATGAACTGGATCACAACTGGGAAGTTCTGGCTGAGCCGATCCAGACCGTGATGCGCCGTTACGGTATCGAAAAACCGTACGAGAAACTGAAAGAGCTGACTCGCGGTAAACGCGTTGACGCTGAAGGCATGAAACAGTTTATCGACAGTCTGGCGCTGCCAGAAGAAGAGAAAACTCGCCTGAAAGCGATGACCCCGGCGAATTACATTGGTCGCGCTATCACCATGGTTGATGAACTGAAGTAATCTTCCCTCTGCCCTCTTTCCGCCCGGAAAGAGGGTTGCTTTTCCCCGGTTTACTAAATGTTTATCCCCACAACAACATAATCAGCGTTAAACTATTCATACCATTAATTTAGGGAGAAGAGATGATGCGCGTATTGGTTGTTGAGGATAATGCATTGCTACGCCATCACCTGAAAGTACAACTTCAGGAGATGGGACATCAGGTGGACGATGCCGAAGATGCAAAAGAAGCCGATTATTATCTCAATGAACACCTGCCGGATATCGCCATCGTCGATTTAGGGTTACCTGATGAAGACGGTTTGTCGTTAATTCGTCGCTGGCGCAGCCATGATGTTTCTCTCCCGGTTCTGGTTCTGACCGCTCGTGAAGGCTGGCAGGACAAGGTTGAAGTGCTCAGTGCAGGTGCAGATGATTACGTCACCAAACCGTTTCATATTGAAGAGGTGGCGGCGCGCATGCAGGCACTGTTACGCCGCAACAGCGGGCTGGCTTCGCAGGTTATCTCCATCCCTCCGTTCCAGGTTGATCTCTCCCGACGGGAATTAGCCATCAACGATGAAGTGATCAAGCTGACTGCTTTCGAATACACCATCATGGAAACGCTGATCCGTAACAGCGGTAAAGTGGTGAGCAAGGATTCCCTGATGCTCCAGCTCTACCCCGATGCCGAGTTGCGTGAGAGCCACACCATTGATGTGTTGATGGGTCGTTTGCGTAAGAAAATTCAGATGCAGTACCCACAGGACGTGATCACCACCGTCCGTGGTCAGGGCTACCTGTTCGAATTACGCTAAATGAGACGGATTTTGCGCCACATACTGCCCCTCTCGCTACGGGTTCGTTTTTTACTGGCAACGGCCGCCGTTGTACTGGTGTTGTCGCTTTCGTACGGTATGGTGGCGCTGGTGGGCTACAGCGTCAGCTTTGATAAAACGACCTTTCGGCTGTTGCGCGGTGAAAGCAATCTGTTTTATACCCTGGCGAAGTGGGAAAACAACAGAATCACCGTAGAAATGCCGGAAAACCTCAACCAGCAGAGTCCAACGCTGGCCCTGATTTATAACGAAAAGGGAAAATTGCTTTGGGCACAGCGCGATATTCCCTGGCTGGTCAACAGCATTCGTCCGGAGTGGCTTAAAACCAACGGGTTTCATGAAATTGAGGCCGATCTTAATATCACCAGTTCGCTGATACGTGAAGATCGCTCCCTGCAAAAGAAACTGAATGAGATCCGCGCCGATGATGCCGAAACGGAAATGACCCACTCCGTTGCAATCAATATCTATCCGGCGACGATGAATATGCCGCAGTTGACCATCGTGGTAATCGACACCATTCCGGTCGAACTGAAACGTTCTTATATGGTCTGGAGTTGGTTCATCTATGTTCTGGCCGCGAATCTGCTGCTGGTGATCCCGCTACTGTGGGTAGCGGCGTGGTGGAGCTTGCGCCCCATCGAATCACTGGCGAAAGAGGTTCGCGAACTGGAAGAACATCACCGTGAAAAGCTCAACCCGGAAACCACACGTGAACTGACAAGCCTTGTGCGGAACCTCAACCGCCTGCTGAAAAGCGAGCGCGAGCGCTATGACAAATACCGCACCACACTTACCGACCTGACACACAGCCTCAAGACACCGCTGGCAGTGATGCAAAGTACATTGCGTTCAATGCGCAGTTCAAAACTCAGCGTCGATGATGCCGAGCCTGTGATGCTAGAGCAAATCAGCCGTATCTCTCAGCAAATTGGCTACTATCTGCATCGCGCCAGCATGCGCTCGGGTAGCGCGTTATTAAGCCGCGAATTGCATCCGGTAGCGCCACTGCTGGATAACCTCACGTCTGCGCTGAACAAGGTTTACCAGCGAAAAGGGGTAAATATCAGCCTTGATATCTCGCCGGAGATCAGCTTCGTCGGCGAGAAAAATGATTTCATGGAAGTGATGGGGAACCTGCTCGACAACGCCTGCAAGTATTGCCTGGAGTTTGTTGAAGTGTCGGCGCGTCAGACAGAGGACGAACTGCACATTATTGTTGAAGATGACGGCCCGGGCATTCCACGCAATAAACGTGAAATGGTGTTCGATCGTGGCCAGCGTGCCGACACACTGCGTCCCGGCCAGGGCGTGGGATTATCTGTCGCACGTGAGATTGTCGACCAGTACGATGGCAACATCGAAACCGGTGAAAGCTTACTTGGCGGCGCCAGAATGGAAGTGATTTTTGGTCGTCAGCAACCCATATCGAACGATAGTTAACCCGTTATGTGAAAAATGCGAGGATCTCGCACCCAGGCTCCTGAGCTTCCGTTATAATCCGAGTCAATAAGAGCCTGCGGAATAAAAAAATATGGACTTTCACTTAACACTTAACTGGCCCGAGTTTATTGAACGCTACTGGCAAAAACGCCCGGTGGTTCTGAAACGCGGGTTCAGCAATTTTATCGATCCCATCTCGCCTGACGAGCTGGCCGGTCTGGCCATGGAAAACGAAGTCGACAGCCGCCTGGTCAGCCATCAGGACGGGAAATGGCAAGTCAGCCACGGTCCATTCGAAAGCTATGATCACCTGGGTGAAAACAACTGGTCACTGCTGGTGCAGGCGGTCAACCACTGGCACCAGCCGACTGCCGCATTAATGCGTCCGTTCCGTGCCCTGCCCGACTGGCGAATGGACGATCTGATGATCTCCTTCTCCGTACCTGGGGGCGGTGTGGGCCCGCATCTGGATCAGTACGACGTGTTTATCATTCAGGGGACTGGCCGCCGCCGCTGGCGCGTGGGCGAAAAAGTGCCAATGAAACAGCACTGCCCTCATCCGGACCTGCTGCAGGTTGATCCCTTTGAAGGGATCATCGACGAAGAACTGGAGCCGGGTGATATTCTCTATATTCCGCCAGGATTCCCGCACGAAGGCTATTCGCTGGAAAACTCTCTTAACTACTCTGTCGGGTTCCGTGCGCCAAGCGGTCGCGAGATGATCAGCGGCTTTGCCGACTATGTTCTGCAACGCGAGCTGGGCAGCTATCGCTACAGCGATCCCGATGTCCCTGCGCGCGAGCACCCGGCAGATATCCTGCCAGAAGAGCTGGATAAACTGCGCGGTATGATGCTGGATTTGATCAACGAGCCCGAACATTTCAAACAGTGGTTTAGTGAGTTTGTCAGTCAGTCCCGCCACGAACTGGATGTTGCGCCGCCAGAGCCACCGTATCAGGCCGATGAAATTTATGATGCGTTGCAACAGGGCGATAAGCTGGTTCGTCTGGGCGGGTTGCGCGTTCTGCGGATTGGCGAAGATGTGTTCGTCAATGGCGAGAAGCTGGATTCTCCACACCGTCCGGCGCTGGACGCCATCGCCAGCCATCTGGTGCTAACGGCTGATACCTTCGGCGATGCACTGGAAGATCCCTCTTTCCTCGCGATGCTCTCTGCGCTTGTAAACAGCGGGTACTGGTTTTTTGAGGACTGAGTTGTAAACATCTGCCGGGTGGCGGCTGCGCCTTACCCGGCCTACAAAAGCTCGATCCCGTAGGCCCGGTAAGCGCAGCGCCACCGGGCACTATTATTTTCGCTCACCCGCTGCAAAATCCTCAATCTCTCCAGCCCAATCCACCGGATACAACCCTTCCCGTACATCACGATGAAACGTTGAATACGGCCAGTCGATAACTTTGCTAACATAACCATGCTTCATCGGGTTGATGTAGACATAATCCATATGCCGCCAATAGTCCTCTTCGTTACGGATGGTGTGTTCCCAGAAGCGCGACTGCCAGATGTGACGCATTTCAATGTTACGACTGAACGTTTTTTTGATATCCCGCCAGCGAGCCGAAAAATCACAGTCTCCTTCCGGTAGGGTCCAGATACAGTGCATATGTTCAGGAAGAATAACCCAGGCGTTGATGGTGAAGGGTTTAGCACGTTTAACCGTTGAAGTGGCGGAACGCAGGCTATTGATATGGCGGGTAAGCAAATCACTCTGGCGGTTTTGCAGGTTGACGGTGAAAAACCAGGTTCCACCAGGGATGTAGTGACGACGATAGTTTGACATGGGCATTCCTTGCCTTAACGCCGGGTGGCGGCTGCGCCTTACCCGGCCTACATTCTGATCGTAGGCCCGGTAAGCGTAGCGACACCGGGCAATGTCTTACTGCTTCGCGGTTAACTCCGCTATCCGCACAATCACTTTCACTGCTTTTTCCATCCCTTCCAGCGTCACGAACTCATGCTTACCGTGGTAGTTATACCCGCCAGTGAACAGGTTCGGACAAGGCAGACCCATAAATGACAGCTGCGATCCATCAGTGCCGCCACGAATTGGTTTTAAGATCGGTTCAATGTCGCAATCGCGCATGGCCTGCTGGGCGATATCAATAATATGCGGATGCGCCATCACCTTCTCGCGCATATTGTAATAGCTGTCTTCGATGATCAGCTCTATATAGCAGTCAGGGTGCAAGCCCTTCCCGACCTTCTTCGCGATCTCCATCATCTTACGCTTGCGTGCTTCAAACGCTTTGCGGTCAAAATCGCGGATGATGTAGTGCATCTGCGCGCTGTCTACAGTGCCCTTAATGCTGGTCAGATGATAGAAACCTTCATAACCTTCAGTCTGCTCCGGACTTTCTTCTACCGGTACTTCCGCATGAATACGTGATGCCAGCGACAACGCATTCACCATCACTCCTTTGGCGGAGCCCGGATGAACATTGTTCCCGACAATCTTGATCGTCACCGATGCGGCATTGAAGTTTTCATACTCCAGCTCACCTACACCACCACCATCAACGGTATAAGCCCACTTCGCGTTGAAGGCTTCCACATCGAAATGTTTCGCCCCCTTTCCGACCTCTTCATCAGGCGTGAATGCCACACGAATATTACCGTGTGGAATATTTTTACCCTTCAGTACCGCCATCGCGGTCATGATTTCTGCGATACCCGCCTTGTCATCTGCCCCCAGTAACGTTTTCCCGTCGGTGGTGATCAACGTCTGGCCGAGTAACTGGTGCAGTACCGGGAACATCACCGGAGAGAGCACCTCGTCACCAATGCCCAGCGCAATATCACCGCCGCGGTAGTTTTCAACAATCTGCGGGTTCACATGCTTGCCGCTAAAGTCCGGAGAGGTGTCGACATGGGAGATAAAGCCAATCGCCGGAATATCGCCCGGGACATTTGCAGGCAGCGTTCCCATCACAGTGCCTTTATCGCTTAACGTGACGTTCACCAGCCCCATGGCGTCAAGCTGCTCTTTAAGCAGATTTAATAACTTCCACTGGCCTTCGGTGCTCGGCACCTGGCGGACACCCGGTTTAGATTGGGTATCCAGCGAAACGTACTGTAAAAAACGCTCAAGTAATTTATCCATGCAGTCACCCTCACTTTTTGTGACAACATTATCAATAAGCATCAAAACGCAAATATTGCGTCAGGTCACTTTTATCCCGCAAACGAGAATATTTTCCGTTTATATCGTTATACGCTAGTAAATGTAGCTTATGAATCAGTGACAAGGATTGGCGATTCCAGTGGTTTACCGTAGAATGTCCGCCCTCATTACGAGTCACCAAGGTGGTTACACACAAACCCCGCTTCAGTCTGCTGCCTGAGGCGTCTATATGGGACAGCGCAAAAATTGAATACACAATCCCGTTCACGTTCACCGCTGGTGCAACTGGAACGAATTCGTAAGAGTTTTGATGGTAAAGAGGTTATTTCAGAGCTCAACCTGACCATCAATGACGGTGAGTTCCTCACGCTGCTTGGCCCCTCTGGCTGCGGCAAGACAACCGTACTGCGCCTTATCGCCGGGCTGGAAAATGTCGATAACGGCACTATCCATCTTGAAAACCTGGATATTACCCAGGTCCCCGCTGAAGATCGTCACGTTAACACCGTCTTTCAGAGCTATGCGCTTTTCCCACACATGACCGTGTTCGAAAACGTGGCATTTGGTTTGCGCATGCAAAAAACGCCTGCCTGCGAAATCCCACCACGTGTCACTGAAGCGCTACGTATGGTGCAACTGGAAGAATTTGCTCAGCGTAAGCCTCATCAGCTTTCCGGCGGTCAGCAACAGCGTGTGGCCATCGCCCGCGCCGTGGTGAATAAACCGCGTCTACTCCTGCTGGATGAGTCTCTTTCAGCGCTGGATTACAAATTACGTAAGCAGATGCAGAACGAGCTTAAAGCCCTGCAGCGCAAGCTTGGCATTACCTTTGTGTTCGTGACCCACGACCAGGAAGAGGCGCTGACCATGTCGGACCGTATTGTGGTCATGCGCGACGGCAAAATCGAACAGGACGGTACCCCGCGCGAAATCTACGAAGAGCCGAAAAACCTGTTCGTGGCCAGCTTCATTGGTGAGATCAATATCTTCAATGCCACGGTGATTGAACGTCTGGACGACCAGCGCGTGCGCGCCAGTGTTGAAGGACGCGAGTGCAATATCACGGTGAATTTCCCCGTCGAAAAGGGACAAAAACTCAACGTTCTGCTGCGTCCGGAAGATCTGCGTGTCGATGAAATTCACGGCAATACAGAGGCCGAGGGGCTTATCGGCTATATCCGCGAACGGAACTATAAAGGGATGACGCTGGAATCTGTCGTCGAACTGGAGAACGGCAAAATGGTGATGGTCAGCGAGTTCTTTAATGAGGACGACCCTGACTTCGACCACTCTCTCGACCAGAAAATGGTTATTAACTGGGTAGAAAGCTGGGAGGTTGTACTGGCTGATGAAGAACACAAGTAAATTCCAGAATGTGGTGATTGCCACTATCGTCGGTTGGCTTGTGTTATTTGTCTTTCTACCCAACCTGATGATCATTGCCACCAGCTTCCTGACCCGGGACGATACAAACTTCGTTTCGCTGGTTTTTACGCTGGATAACTACGCGCGCCTGCTCGATCCGCTCTATTTTGACGTGCTTCTTCATTCACTCAATATGGCGCTGTTCGCCACCGTTGCCTGTCTGGTGCTCGGTTATCCATTCGCGTGGTTTCTGGCACATCTGCCGCAAAAGGTCCGCCCGGTACTGCTGTTTTTACTGATTGTTCCCTTCTGGACGAACTCGCTCATCCGAATTTATGGCCTGAAGCTCTTCCTCAGCACGAAGGGTTATCTCAATGAGTTTCTGCTATGGCTGGGGGTGATTGATACGCCAATGCGCATCATGTTTACGCCGGGCGCAGTGATCGTTGGACTGGTCTATATCCTGTTGCCGTTTATGGTAATGCCGCTCTACTCCAGCATTGAAAAGCTGGATAAACCCCTGCTGGAAGCGGCTAAAGATTTGGGGGCCAGTAAACTGCAGACCTTTACCCGTATTATCATCCCGCTGACCATGCCCGGTATTATCGCGGGTTGTCTGCTGGTGATGTTGCCGGCGATGGGGCTATTTTACGTTTCTGACCTGATGGGTGGGGCGAAAAACCTGCTGATTGGTAATGTCATTAAGAGCCAGTTCCTCAACATTCGTGACTGGCCGTTCGGTTCGGCCACCAGCATTACCCTGACGGTGGTAATGGGCCTGATGCTGCTGGTTTACTGGCGTGCCTCACGTTTACTGAACAAAAAGGTGGAGCTTGAATGATCGGTCGACTGCTTCGCGGCGGTTTTATGACCGCCATTTACGCTTACCTTTATATCCCGATTATCATTTTGATCGTGAACTCGTTTAACAGCTCACGCTTCGGAATTAACTGGCAGGGGTTTACCACCAACTGGTACAGCCTGCTGATGAACAACGACAGCCTGCTGCAGGCCGCTCAGCATTCCCTGACGATGGCGATATTCTCGGCCACCTTCGCGACGCTGATTGGCTCCCTCACCGCTGTAGCACTCTACCGCTATCGTTTTCGTGGCAAACCGTTTGTCAGCGGCATGCTGTTTGTGGTGATGATGTCACCCGATATCGTCATGGCAATTTCGCTGCTGGTGCTGTTTATGCTGCTGGGCGTTCAGCTTGGCTTCTGGTCACTGCTGTTTTCCCATATCACCTTCTGCCTCCCGTTTGTGGTCGTGACTGTTTTTGCGCGCCTGAAAGGGTTCGACGTGCGCATGCTGGAAGCGGCGAAAGATCTGGGTGCCAGTGAGATGACCATCCTGCGCAAAATCATCCTGCCGCTGGCGATGCCCGCCGTGGCGGCTGGATGGCTACTTAGCTTTACCCTGTCAATGGATGACGTTGTCGTCTCCTCCTTTGTGACCGGGCCGAGCTACGAAATTCTGCCACTGAAGATCTATTCAATGGTAAAAGTCGGCGTCTCACCTGAGGTGAACGCGCTGGCGACCATTCTGTTGGTGTTCTCGCTGGTGCTGGTGATTGCCAGTCAGGTTATTGCTCGTGATAAAACAAAATCTCAGGGGACAATGAAATGAAAAAAATACTTGCCGCTGCGGCACTGGTGCTTGGAATGGGTGCCGCACATGCCGATGACAGCAAAACACTCTACTTCTACAACTGGACCGAATATGTGCCGCCAGGCCTGCTGGAACAGTTCACGAAAGAGACAGGCATCAAGGTTATCTATTCCACCTATGAGTCGAATGAAACCATGTATGCCAAGCTGAAAACGTACAAAGAAGGCGCGTACGATCTGGTCGTTCCCTCTACCTACTTTGTCGATAAAATGCGCAAAGAGGGCATGATCCAGAAGATCGATAAAACGAAGTTAACCCATTTTTCAAACCTCGATCCTGAGATGCTCAACAAGCCTTTCGACCCAAATAACGACTACTCCATTCCGTATATCTGGGGTGCAACAGCCATCGGTATTAACAGCGATGCGATCGATCCTAAAACCGTCACCAGTTGGGCCGATCTGTGGAAACCGGAATACAAAAGTAGCCTGTTGTTAACCGATGACGCACGCGAAGTGTTCCAGGTTGCGCTACGCAAGCTGGGTTACTCAGGTAACACAACGGATCCAAAAGAGATTGAAGCGGCGTATAACGAGCTCAAAAAGCTGATGCCTAACGTGGCGGCCTTTAACTCTGATAACCCGGCAAACCCGTATATGGAAGGCGAAGTGAACCTGGGCATGGTCTGGAACGGCTCAGCATATGTCGCCCGCCAGGCCGGTACACCGCTTGAGGTGGTCTGGCCGAAAGAAGGCGGTATCTTCTGGATGGATAGTCTCGCAATTCCTGCCAATGCGAAAAATGTGGATGGTGCTCTGAAGCTGATTAACTTCCTGCTACGCCCGGACGTGGCTAAACAGGTTGCTGAGACGATTGGCTATCCGACACCAAACCTGGCTGCGCGCAAACTGCTCAGCCCGGCTGTGGCGAACGATAAATCGCTTTATCCGGATGCCCAGACCATCAGCAAAGGTGAATGGCAAAACGATGTCGGTGACGCCAGCCGCCTTTACGAGGAGTACTATCAGAAATTGAAAGCGGGCAGATAAACACACCGCGTACTTCCTCACGCCGTCTGCACGGCGTGAGGAAGCGTTTAACTCACAGCATTTTCCCCCGCCCAGAGTGTTGCCCTTCGCATTGCCTCGACCACATCCTCATCTGAAAGGCCGAGCGCCTGACGAACTCTGGTCGCATCATCCCACCGCTGCTGCTCATAATAACGGCAAAGCGTAACCATATCGGATAACTGTCCTTCATGATGGCACAGCGCATTGCTCACACTCTGTGGCACCGCGATTTGCTTCATCAGCTCAGCCATCGGCAGTTCAAGGAGGGTATCAAGCAGTGAAAACAGACCGCACATGAAGGCATTTTCAGCCAGCGTCGGTTCGTTCATCTTCTCTGCAATCAGTTCACAGAACTTTCCGCGCATCATGCTCAACGGGTAAAGCTCGCTGACGGTATCATTCCCCGCACTCGCCAGGACCACGACGGCAACAAACCGTCTGAGCTGGTTTTCCCCGAGATACCTGAGTACTTCGCTCAGGGTTAACTTACTGAAATTACAGGCGCCGACATGTTTAAATGCTGTGTGCTTCATGTAGCGCATGATTTTATACGACAAGGTGAGATCGGTTTTTATCAACGACTCGATGATTCGAAAATCAGGTTTATTGCGTCCAACCTCCATTTGCAGACGGAAAATAGCCAGCTGATTTTGCGACAATCGTTTATATTTAATCACCTCCGGACGGCAGAAAAAATATCCCTGAAAAAGAGAAAAACCTTCATCCCGGTATAGTTTGAATTCCTCTTTAGTCTCAATTTTTTCAGCGAGATATTTAATATGTCCGGTCAGGTGTTTACGTTCATTCAGATACTGTTTAATTTGCGCTAAGGAATAATTTCTGACATCGAATTTCAGTATTGAAATATAGGGTAAAAAAGCATCCCACTCCGGAGCAAGAGTGAAATCATCGAGTGCGAAGCGGTATCCGTGCGCATGCATTCCCCTGACAGCCAGCAATAACTCTTCCCCTGGAACAGCATCTTCCAGGATCTCGATGACCACTTTCTCTTTATCAAGCGCCTCTCCACTGCGGTCAATGACCATCCTGGAGGGAAAATTAATAAACGACACATGTGACCCGGCGATGCCCTGAGAGGGCACACATAAAAACTGGTCGGATATCATTCTGGATGTGGCATATTCCGCCGACACATCCGGAAAACGGTTTGTCATCCCATCTCTGAAAAGCAGCTCATAAGCTACCGTATTCATATCAGGATTAAAAATGGGTTGTCGCGCGATAAATCCGTACATATCCCATCCTCCTCTACAACTTTATATTTATTAGCATCCTCTTTCTACACGACGATAACGAGCATTATCGAGTACTATTTTGATTGAATGCACAAAATAAAAGCATCCACACTAACTAACAGGATTTGAAATTTTGAAATTTAAATTAAATAGACCTGGTACTCTACAGAAAGGAGGCGATATATCCGATAAGTAATGTGTGCCTGCCCGACATGCACAACATTACGGGAGATGAGAATGAAAGACACCATGGTCCGAAGACAAAAAATGAGAGTCAAGACGTTGATGCTGTTGTCCATTTTCCTCACCGTGACGGTGGGCTTTACCGCAACGATCGGCTTTATGATGTGGCAGTGGATGGCACAGCAAGACATTCTCGCCAAAAAACATATCCGGCAAATTGCCGAAGTGCAGTCTTTGCAGGTCAGCAAACAGCTGGATTCCGCCCTGTCAGCCGCCCGGGATATGGGCAACAGCGCCCTGGCGCTGCACGATGCGGGCGTAACTGATCGTCAGAGCCTCAACCAGTTGCTCACCCATTATCTCTCGTCTCATCCGCAGTTTCTCTCCATGTCGATGGCCTTTGAACCCAACGCTTTCGACGATAAAGACGCCACTTTTGCCGGGCAAAGCGGTGAAGACCCTGCCGGACGTTACGCCCGCTACGTCGACCGCGACGCTACCGGCAAACCCGCATTGCACTTGCTGACGGATTTCGAATCGCCGGGCAGCGGCGATTATTATTTGCTGCCGAAGCAGCGGCATAAAGATGTCATCATCGAACCCTATATTTATCCCTACAACGGCGTGGACGTGATGCTTACCTCAATTGCCGCGCCCATCATGCGTGATGGTCAGTTCCTGGGATCTGTCACCTCTGACTTTTCGCTTGCCACGCTGCAATCGATGATCGGGGCGATTAAACCATGGAATGGCACTGGTTATGCCCTGCTCCTCTCCGCAGGTAATAGCGTGGTTTCCAGCCCGGACAAGCGTGCCACAGGTAAGCCTTACGCGGGCAAGATTGCCGGTAATGACGTCATCCGGGCGGACGATCCACTACTGAAGGAAGAGGTGTTTATCACCTGGCAGGACATTGTTATCGGCAACAGTCAGACACCGTGGAAACTGGCTATTGTCACACCGGTCAACGAAGTGATGGCCGAAGCAAGGGCATTTTTACTGAAAGCTATCATCCTGATGGTGTTAAGCATCGTTGCTGTCAGTCTGGTGATGGCGCAGATATTTACCCGTAAAGTTGACCGTCCGGTTGGAGGCGAACCATCGGATGCCGCGGGGATCGCCCTGGCTGTTGCCCGAGGAGATCTGAACAACATCATCCCGGTTCGTTCCGGGGATACCAGCAGTATTTTTTATGCGCTGCACACCATGCAGATGCAACTCAAGCGCATTGTCGACAATATCAGCGAAGCCAGCCATTCCGTTCACGGCGGCACCAGCGAAATTTCGGCGGGTAATCTTGATCTCGCTTCACGTACCGAAGAACAGGCGGCTGCGATTGTAGAAACAGCCGCCAGCATGGAAGAGATTTCGGTCACGGTGAAGAACAATGCCGATAATGCGCATAAGGCGACAACGTTGACCGACCGTGCCGCCACGCTCGCCGGGCACGGGGAAACACTGGTGAACGACGTGGTCGTTGTGATTGGAGAGATTGATGAGAGCGCACGTAAGATCGGCGAGATTAACAGTATCGTCGATGGCATTGCTTTCCAGACCAATATCCTGGCGCTCAATGCTGCCGTTGAAGCGGCCCGGGCTGGTGAACAGGGACGCGGTTTTGCGGTAGTGGCAGGTGAAGTCCGCAATCTTGCCCAGCGCAGCGCTAACGCGGCAAAAGAGATCTCCCAGTTGATTGCCGAGTCGTCCGGTCGCGTCAGCAAAGGTGTTGAGCTGGTCAATGAGACGGGGGTCATGATGAAACAGGTCATCGAGGCCGTATCGCATGTCCATCTGGTGATCAACGATATGGTTCAGGCCCTGGACGAGCAGAATCGGGGAATTAGCCAGGTGAGCACCGCCGTCAATCAGATGGACAGTACGACCCAGCAGAATGCTTCTCTGGTTCAGCAAATCTCTGCGGCTGCCCTCTCGCTGGACGAACAGGCTAAGTCGCTGGAGAAAACGCTGGCGTTCTTTAATTCATAACAAAAAGGCACCCGGGAACGGGTGCCTTTTGGGATTACAGCCCTTTCAGCAGCTTGTCGACAAATTCCGGTACAACCGTACTTGCCAGGCCATAGTGTTTCTCTTCAAATTCACTTCCCACCTGGCTTGGCTCCAGGTTCAGTTCGACCGTATGTGCGCCATGCAGCCGCGCCTCGTGAACAAACCCGGCCGCCGGGTAGACATGGCCTGACGTGCCAATAGCGATAAACACATCCGCCATCGCCAGCGCACTGTAGATCTCATCCATCCCCAGTGGCATCTCACCAAACCAGACCACATGCGGACGCAGCCGCGCGGGGAACTGACAGCAGTGGCACTTATCCTCTGGCAGCACGTCCTCTTTCCAGTCCAACACCTGACCGCTCCAGGCACAGCGAACTTTCAGCAGCTCACCGTGCATATGGATGATGTTGTGGTTACCGGCTCGCTCATGCAGGTTGTCGATATTCTGCGTAATCAGCAGAAAGCGATCGCCCAGCGCCTCTTCCAGCTTCGCCAGCGCCAGATGCGCCGGATTCGGGGCAATCTCAGGCTGCTGAAGCTGGCGACGGCGGGCATTGTAAAAGGCCTGCACGAGATCCGGATCGCGGGCAAAACCTTCCGGTGTAGCCACATCCTCCACGCGGTGTTCTTCCCACAACCCGTCCGCTGCACGGAAGGTACGAATTCCTGACTCGGCGGAGATCCCCGCGCCGGTCAGCACCACCACTCTGGGTTTATCCATCGCTTCTGGCATCATTCTGTCTCTGAAAAAGATCCGCTGACGCAAGCGCTCACGTAAGCGGCGCTTGTTTTTGCGAAAACGGCTGAGTCGACCCTGGCGACGCGACAGCATAGAAACCTCGTAAACTAATCGGTGAGATGAAGGAATGCGGCTCCGCGCATGCCTCCTGCATCCCCGTGTCGCGCACGTTCAATACGTGGCACGCGGGCAACCGGTAATAAATGTCGGGGTAAACGCCCGGACAGCTGTTCCGTTATTGCGCTAAAGTTTGAAAGCCCTCCTCCTATCACCAGCAAATCAGGGTCAACGATGGTGAGAATATTGCCCAGACACACCGCCAGCAGATCCAGATAGCGTTCTACGTGCTCGCGCGCCTGTGCATCCCCTTGCTCCCACAAGGTAATGATTTGAGGGGCCTCAAGTTTCTGATGATAGAAGTGTTCGTAAAGCCATGCAAACCCACGGCCTGACAGGGTGTTTTCAATACAACCATGCTGACCACAGCCGCAGCGGGTCAGCGGGAAATCTCGCCCCACCACCTCCAGCGCATCCACCGGCAGACGGATATGGCCGAACTCGCCTGTGATATAACTGCGCCCGGTGATGGGCTTACCGTTGAAAATGATCCCACCACCAACACCGGTGCCGAGTATCAGCCCCATCACCAGTGGGTACTGTGTAAACTCTTCGTCCCAGGCTTCCGAGAGCGCAAAGCAGTTGGCATCGTTGTCTAAACGCACATCGCGTTCAAGGAGAGCAGAGAGATCGGCGCGCAGCGGTTTGCCGCTGGCAGCAGGCACGTTGGCGGCATACAGCGTACCGTCGTCGGTTTCGGGCATCCCCGGAATACCAATGCCGACACTGCCTTTCACGCCAAAACGTTGATCGGCTTGCGCAACCAGTGCTGCAATCGCCGTTAAAAATTCGTCGTAGCTTTCGCGCGGGGTGGGAACGCGGGTTTCCCACTGTAGTTTGAGGTTTTTATCAAACACCCCGAGCGCAATTTTGGTGCCGCCAATATCAAATCCATAATACATAATGCATTCCTCTTTCTGACATAGCGGCCTCAAAACCGCTATACCATGACGTAATTACTGGCCACTTAATACCCTCGCCGGATCAATTCGGCTTGCGCGACGCGCCGGATACCAGCTTGCCAGCAGACTCAGTAAAAGTGCTGTCGCCAGCACATAAAAAACGTCCAGCCAGTGCAGTTCAGACGGCAGGAAGTCAATAAAATAGATATCACCCGACAGGAACTGGTGGCCAATCAGCTTCTCTATACCATTGATAATCGGCGTAAGTTGCAGAGAAACCACCACACCAATCACCACGCCACACAGGCTGCCAAACAGTCCCGCCAGCAAACCGTACCAGACAAAGATGGCGCGGATAAGACCGTCTTTTGCGCCTAAGGTGCGCAGCACGGCAATATCACCACTCTTGTCTTTGACCGCCATCACCAGCGTCGAGACGATGTTAAAGCACGCGACACCAATCACCAGCACCATCGCCAGGTACATAATGGCGCGGATCATCTGGATATCACGGTACATATACCCGTAAGTACCGATCCAGCTTTTGATGTAGACATAGTTATTGGTCACACCGCCTGCGTCACGTACCAGTTTGTTGGCGTTAAAGACGTCGTTAACCTTAATGGCAATGCCCGTCACGCTGTCGCCCATATCGAGATACTGACGAGCATCTTCCATCGGCACCATCGCAAAGCTGTGGTCAAGCTGGCCGCTCAACTGAAGAATACCGGTGACATGAAGACGCACGCGTTTAGGCTGCTGCAGTTTGTGGTCGGCACTGGCGTTCGGGATCATGATTGACACCCAGTCGCCCTGCTTCACTTTCAGGGCATCGGCAACGCCTTTACCCATGATGATCTGCTGCTCACCGGCCTTAAAGTTCGCCCATGCGCCGTTCTGTACATACTTCGGAAGCGCGCTCAGACGCTCCTCCTGCGCCGGGTTCACCCCTTTTACCTGAATGGCGCGCAGGTTTACCCCACTCTCCACCAACCCGGTAAAGTTAATGTAGGGCGCGGCGGCGGCAATACCCGGCACTTTTTCCACTTTGGCCAGGGCATCGCTCCAGTTGTTCCACGGCTGGTTAACCGGCTCGATCTCCCCGTGCGGTACCACCGCCAGAATGCGGTTGTTGAGCTCGCGCTCAAAACCGTTCATGGCGCTCAGCCCCACAATCAGCACGGCGACACCCAGTGCAATCCCCACGGTGGAAATCACCGAGATGAGCGATACCATGCCGCCGCGACGGCGACCACGGCTAAAACGTAGCCCAATGAGTAACGATAACGGTGAAGCCATTACTCCGCTCCCATCAGGGTCAGTTCGGCGTTCAGATGACCGTCGCGCATCTCAAGCTGGCGTCCCATACGTTTTGCCAGTTGCAGGTCGTGGGTCACCACCAGAAACGCGGTGCCCTGTGAGGCATTCAGCTCGCCCAGAAGCTGGAAAATACTGTCCGCATTGCGCGCGTCCAGGTTCCCGGTCGGTTCATCTGCCAGCACCAGACGAGGGTTATTAACCAGTGCGCGGGCAATCGCCACACGCTGACGTTCCCCACCTGACAACTCTGAAGGACGGTGATTACCACGATGCCCCAGCCCTACCGCTTTCAGCATGTCGCTGGCGCGGGCGTTAATTTCTGCCGGTTTCTTTTTGCCAATCAGCAGCGGCATCGCCACGTTTTCCAGCGCCGTGAAGTCCGGCAGCAGGTGATGGAACTGGTAGATAAAACCGAGTTCACGGTTACGCAACTCGGCCTTCGCCGCAGAGGACATTTTGCTCATCGGCTTGCCTGAGAAAATCACGTCACCGCTGGTTGGGGTATCCAGCCCGCCCAGCAGATGCAGCAGCGTACTTTTGCCCGAGCCGGAGCTACCGACAATCGCCATCATCTCGCCTTCACCCACACTGAAGCTCACATTGTGCAGCACGTCAGTCTGTACAGTGCCTTCCTGATAGCGTTTGGACAGGTTGTCGCATTGCAACAGGATCTTATTCATAACGTAAAGCCTCAGCGGGTTGAGTGGCGGCAGCGCGCCAGGAAGGATAAAGCGTAGAAAGCAGCGCAATCGCCATCGCGGCCAGCGCAATTCCGATCACCTGTAGCGGCTCAATCGCCACAGGCAGCGCCGCACCATCGAGCAACGCACCGATGATCGGCATTAAGTTGTTAAGCTGGCTGGCAAGCAGTGCACCCAGCACCGCCCCAAGCAGCGCGCCGATAATCCCGGCACTAGCACCCTGTACCATAAAGACCGCCATGATCTGGCGCGGCGTGAGTCCCTGGGTTTGCAGAATAGCGACCTCGCCCTGCTTTTCCATCACCATCAGTCCCAGTGAGGTAATGATGTTAAACGCGGCAACGGCCACAATCAGGCTCAGCAGCAGTCCCATCATGTTTTTTTCCATACGTACGGCCTGGAACAGTTCGCCTTTGCGCTCACGCCAGTCCTGCCATTTGGTTCCTTCCGGCAGTTTTTGCTGGCTGAGAGTATCAACCTTCAGCGGTGCGTCGAGCCACAGGCGCCAGCCGGTAATATTCCCTGCCGGGTAGCGCATCAGGCGCGAAGCGTCCTGGATGTTAACCAGCATCTGGTAACCATCGACTTCGCTGTTGGCGGCAAAGGTACCAATCACGTTGAACAGACGCTGGCTTGGCAAGCGCCCCATTGGCGTGAACTGGCTGGCAGACGGCACCATCACACGCAGCTGATCGCCACGGTTGACGCCAAGCTGCCCGGCAAGCTGTTCGCCCAGAATCACGTTGTATTTACCCGCTTCCAGATCGGTCTGTTTTACGTTAACCAGATACGGCGTCAGCGGATCGTTTTGCGCCGGGTCAATCCCGAGCATCACGCCAACCGCCACGCTGCGGGCGCTTTGCAGTACCACATCGCCTGTAGTTAACGGCGCAACGCGCGTGACACCCTGTAACTTCGCCGCGCTTTCCGGCAGCTGTTGCGGGTTAACCGAACCGTTGGTTGATGAGAGAACGGCCTGCGGCATCAGCCCCAGGATGTTGTTTTGCAGCTCGCGCTCAAAGCCATTCATGACGGACAGTACCGTCACCAGAGCCATCACGCCAAGCGTAATGCCAATAGTCGAAAGCCAGGAGACAAAGCGACCGAAGCGGTCCGCGGCGCGCCCACGCATGTAACGTAAGCCTATGAAGAGTGCGACAGGTTGGTACATGAAATCCGTCTGTTTGCTGATAGCAGACCCACGAGTATATAAGCGAATCCGTTAAGCGTAAATGACTGAAACAGTAAGCTTTGGTAATCATTTTTCCGAAAAATTCAGATAAATCAGAGTGCTATTGTCTGAATACTCGCCTTGTAACCTCCACCTTTTCCGAAAAAGCTCCTGATACAGACTGTTACCCGTTACATCCAGGTGTCGTTTCACAACAATTGCTCGTTCGTTTATGGCAATAAGGTAGTTGCGAACAATGAAGCAAAAAGCATTATGGATTAACCAGATAAAAGGGCTGTGTATCTGCCTGGTGGTTATTTACCATTCGGTCATCACGTTTTATCCTCACCTTACGGGGCTGCAGCACCCGCTATCCGGTCTTCTCGCCAAATGTTGGGTCTATTTTAATCTTTATCTCGCTCCGTTCCGTATGCCGGTCTTCTTCTTTATCTCAGGCTATCTGATCCGTCGTTATATTGCTGAGGTGGACTGGCGAACCAGTCTCGACAAACGGATCTGGAGCATTGTCTGGGTCCTGGCGCTGTGGGGCATCCTGCAATGGCAGGCGTTGACCCACCTGAATGCCTGGCTGGCACCCGAGCGTGAGCTTGCTACATCATCGAATGCGGCCTACGCCGACTCACTCTCCGGATTTGTGCTGGGGATGCTCACCGCCAGCACCAGCCTCTGGTATCTGTATGCTCTGGTGGTGTACTTCACGCTGTGTAAACTGCTGAGCCGATGGAAGCTGCCGGTACTGGGACTGCTGGCGCTGGCAAGCATCGCGATCAACTTCCTCCCGCTACCGTGGTGGGGGATGAACAGCGTGGTACGCAACATGATCTACTACAGCCTCGGGGCGTGGTATGGCGCAGAGCTGATGGCGTGGATGAAAAGCGTCAACCTGCGCCGCATCTGGCTGGTAACCGGCGCTTTCGCGGCCGTCTCCGTGGTCCTGTGGTTTGCTAACGTTCCGCTACTGCTCTCTCTGTTGTCAATTGTGTTGATCATGAAGCTTTTTTATAAACTTGAGCAGCGCTATGCCGTGCATCCTAACAACCTGTTGAACGTGATTGGCTCAAACACGATCGCGATTTATACCACCCACCGCATCTTAATCGAAGCCTTTAGCCTGTTCCTGATTGGCGAGATGAATAGTGCCTTGTGGCCGGTCTGGCCGGAGTTGGGCTTAATTCTGATCTACCCGTTTGCCAGCCTGCTTATCTGTACCCTTGCCGGGCTCGGGGTGCGTAAACTCTCTACCACGCTGTTCGGGGACGTTTTCTTCTCCCCTCCGTCAACGCTGACCCTGTCGCCATCCTCCCGTTGATGGCTCTCTTCGCCCCTGCCGGGGCGAATTTTCCCCCTGTGCGGTTCTGGTTTGCTTATACAAAACGATCGAGGATAATAAAGACATTGCGTATCAGTGATATGCCCCAATACTGTTGGTATATCCATAAGAGACTCTGACATAGCCATGCCTGAACACTATCGTTATTCCTTGCCTGTCAAAGCGGGTGACCAGCGCCAGCTGGGTGAACTCACGGGCGCGGCGTGCGCCACGCTGGTAGCGGAAATCGCTGAGCGTCATCCTGGCCCGGTAATCCTGGTTGCCCCGGACATGCAAAACGCCCTGCGTCTGCACGACGAAATTCGCCAGTTCACCGATAGCCTGGTGTTCAGCCTGGCCGACTGGGAAACGCTGCCCTATGACAGCTTCTCTCCGCATCAGGAGATCATCTCCTCTCGCCTGTCGACGCTGTATCAACTCCCGACCATGCAGCGTGGCGTGCTGATTGTACCGGTGAATACCCTGATGCAGCGCGTCTGTCCGCACAGCTATCTGCATGGGCATGCGCTGGTGATGAAAAAAGGTCAGCGCTTGTCCCGCGATACCCTGCGCGTGCAGTTGGACAGCGCCGGATATCGCCATGTTGATCAGGTGATGGAACACGGAGAATACGCCACCCGCGGTGCATTACTCGATCTCTATCCAATGGGGAGTGACCAACCGTATCGCCTGGACTTTTTCGATGATGAAATCGACAGCCTGCGCGTGTTTGACGCTGACACGCAGCGTACGCTGGAAGAAGTGGAATCCATCAATTTACTCCCCGCGCACGAGTTCCCGACGGATAAAACCGCCATCGAACTGTTCCGCAGCCAGTGGCGCGATAAATTCGACGTCAAACGCGATGCCGAACATATTTATCAGCAGGTCAGCAAAGGGACGTTGCCCGCAGGTATTGAATACTGGCAACCGTTGTTCTTCAATGAACCCCTGCCTCCGCTGTTTAGCTACTTCCCGGCGAATACGCTGATTGTTAACACCGGAGATATCGACGCCAGCGCCAGCCGCTTTGAAAGTGAAACCCGCGCCCGTTTTGAAAGCCGGGGCGTTGATCCGATGCGTCCGCTGTTGTCCCCGGAAGCGCTTTGGCTACGTACCGATGAACTCAATGCGGAGTTGAAACGCTGGCCGCGTATGCAGCTTAAAACCGATTCGCTTGCCGCTAAAGCCGCCAATACCAATCTCGCGTTTCAGACGTTGCCAGATCTGGCCGTTCAGGCACAGCAGAAATCACCGCTGGATAATCTGCGTAAGTTCCTCGAATCCTTTACCGGCCCGGTGGTGTTCTCAGTTGAGAGTGAAGGCCGTCGCGAAGCACTCGGAGAGCTGTTGGGGCGTATTAAAGTGGCGCCTAAGCGTATCCTGCGTCTGAGCGAAGCCACCGGAAACGGTCGTTATCTGATGATTGGCGCCGCCGAACATGGGTTTATTGATACGCTCAATAACCTTGCGCTGATTTGCGAAAGCGACCTGCTGGGTGAGCGCGTCGCGCGTCGCCGTCAGGACAGCCGTCGTACCATCAACCCGGACACGCTGATCCGCAACCTGGCCGAGTTACACCCGGGCCAGCCGATTGTTCACCTGGAGCATGGCGTCGGGCGTTACCAGGGAATGACCACGCTAGAAGCTGGTGGTATCAAAGGTGAATACCTGATGCTGACCTACGCGAACGACGCCAAACTGTATGTTCCGGTCTCTTCCCTGCATCTGATCAGCCGCTACGCGGGTGGCGCAGAAGAGAATGCGCCATTGCATAAACTGGGTGGCGATGCCTGGGCGCGCGCGCGCCAGAAAGCAGCGGAAAAAGTGCGCGACGTGGCGGCTGAGCTGCTGGATATCTATGCACAACGCGCGGCCAAAGAGGGCTTCGCCTTTAAACATGATAAAGAACAGTATCAACTGTTCTGCGACAGCTTCCCGTTTGAAACCACGCCAGATCAGGCCCAGGCCATTAACGCCGTGTTAAGCGACATGTGTCAGCCGCTGGCGATGGACAGACTGGTCTGCGGCGACGTCGGCTTCGGTAAAACCGAAGTGGCGATGCGCGCAGCCTTCCTTGCGGTGGAAAACAACAAGCAGGTGGCAGTGCTGGTACCCACGACCCTTCTCGCTCAGCAGCATTTCGACAACTTCCGCGACCGTTTCGCCAACTGGCCGGTGCGCATAGAGATGCTGTCACGTTTTCGCAGTACCAAAGAGCAGACGCAGATTCTGGAGCAGGCAAGCGAAGGTAAGATCGATATTCTGATCGGTACCCACAAACTGCTGCAAAGTGATGTGAAATGGAAAGATCTGGGGTTGTTGATCGTCGACGAAGAGCACCGCTTTGGGGTGCGTCATAAAGAGCGTATCAAAGCGATGCGTGCCGATGTCGATATCCTGACTCTGACCGCAACGCCAATCCCGCGAACCCTGAATATGGCGATGAGCGGCATGCGCGACCTGTCGATTATTGCCACCCCACCGGCGCGTCGTCTGGCGGTGAAAACCTTTGTCCGCGAGTACGATAATCTGGTGGTACGTGAGGCGATTCTGCGTGAAGTGCTGCGCGGAGGTCAGGTCTATTACTTATACAATGATGTGGAAAATATCCAGAAAGCCGCGGACAGGCTGGCGGAACTGGTACCGGAAGCACGCATTGCTATCGGTCACGGGCAGATGCGCGAGCGCGAGCTGGAACGGGTAATGAATGACTTCCACCACCAGCGCTTTAACGTTCTGGTGTGTACCACCATCATTGAGACCGGGATCGATATTCCGACGGCAAATACCATCATTATCGAACGAGCCGATCACTTTGGTCTGGCGCAACTCCACCAGTTGCGTGGCCGCGTCGGGCGTTCACACCATCAGGCCTACGCCTGGTTGTTAACGCCGCATCCGAAAGCGATGACCACCGATGCCCAAAAGCGTCTGGAAGCGATCGCCTCCCTGGAGGACCTTGGCGCCGGCTTTGCGCTGGCAACACACGATCTGGAAATCCGTGGTGCCGGTGAACTGCTGGGTGAAGACCAGAGCGGCTCCATGGAGACCATCGGCTTCTCCCTGTATATGGAATTGCTGGAAAACGCGGTCGATGCCCTGAAGGCCGGACGCGAGCCGTCGCTGGAAGATCTCACCAGCCAGCAGACCGAGGTTGAATTGCGTATGCCTTCCCTGCTGCCGGATGATTTCATTCCGGACGTAAATACCCGTCTGTCGTTCTATAAACGCATCGCCAGTGCGAAAAGTGAGAATGAACTGGAAGAGATTAAGGTGGAGCTGATCGATCGTTTTGGTCTGCTGCCAGACGCGGCGAGAAATCTGCTGGATATCGCGCGCCTGCGTCAGCAGGCACAGAAGCTGGGAATTCGTAAGCTCGAAGGGAATGAAAAAGGTGGCGTGATTGAATTCGCCGAGAAGAACCACGTCAACCCGATGTGGCTGATCGGCCTGTTACAAAAACAGCCGCAGCATTTCCGTCTGGATGGTCCAACACGCCTGAAATTCACCCAGGAACTGACGGAACGCAAAACCCGCATGGACTGGGTGCGTCACTTTATGCGTCAACTGGAAGAGAACGCGATCGCTTAACCCACTCTCCCCCCGCTAGCGGGGGGACAATTTACAAACACTTTGCACTTCACCCGATCTTCCCGACACACCCATTCATCATAATTATCATTAACGCCTTATAAAACAATAACCTTATCATTTATATGGATTATGGTAATGATGACCTCTTCGCGTTTTACTCGCTGGATAACATTGTTTGCGCTGGCAGCCACCGTCGCGGTTGCGCTCCCTGCTCGTGCGAATACCTGGCCACTTCCACCACCGGGCAGCAAGGTCGTGGGGGAAAACCGCTTTCATGTAGTTGAAAACAATGGTGGCTCACTGGAAGCGATTGCTAAAAAATATAATGTCGGTTTTCTGGCCCTGCTGCAGGCGAACCCCGGCGTAGACCCCTATGTACCGCGTGCGGGCAGCGTATTGACCATTCCGTTACAAACAATCCTGCCGGATGCCCCGCGCGAGGGGATCGTGATAAATCTGGCAGAGTTACGTCTCTACTATTACCCACCGGGTAAGAATGAAGTTACTGTCTACCCTATCGGTATTGGTCAGTTGGGCGGTGATACCCTGACGCCAACGATGGTTACCACCGTATCAGATAAGCGCGCTAACCCAACCTGGACACCAACAGCTAATATTCGTGCCCGTTATAAAGCACAAGGAATCGACCTTCCGGTCGTTGTTCCTGCAGGGCCAGACAACCCGATGGGCCACCACGCGATCCGCCTGGCGGCTTACGGTGGTGTCTATCTGTTGCATGGAACGAATGCAGACTTTGGCATTGGCATGCGCGTTAGTTCCGGCTGTATTCGTCTGCGTGATGACGACATCAAGACGCTTTTCAACGTCATCAAACCGGGGACCAAAGTGAATATTATCAATACGCCGATTAAAGTCTCGGAGGAGCCAGGTGGTGAGCGACTGGTTGAAATTCACCAGCCATTATCGAAAAACATCGACGATGATCCGCAGACATTACCCATTAACCTGAATGCTGCAATGGTAAGTTTTAAAACGAATGCCAGCACCGATGGCATAGTCATGGAGCGCGCAATGGAGGCCCGGTCGGGAATGCCAACCGATGTCACCCGACATCACGACATCGCTTCACAGGCGATGTAAACGCACAGATAAGAAAAACGCCCTGCTCATGCAGGGCGTTTTTTATTGCAGTGGCATAAATGAGGGTTCAGCCGGGCTTATTTGTAGATAACAGCAGTGCCGTGCAGTGTGTTAGGACCGGTCACTGAGGTAATACGGAAAGATTTCGCACCCATCTCTTCCGCTTTTTGTGCCAGCTGATCTTCCAGGGAACCCAGGTTAGTACCTGCAGAAGCAGAGATAGTACCAACTTTATGCTGATCAGCAGGGGTGGATTGTACCTGTACAGCTGCAAAGCTTGCGAAAGAGAGTGAGCTCAGAATTGTGGCAGCGATGAGGGTTTTTACGTTTTTCATGATGTTTACCTTTAGCAGATGAATTTGGAGGTCGTCAGTTAATTACTTAACGATCGATAGTTAAATCATAAATGTGATCCACATCACACGTCAACATAATTTTATAACGAGCATTAAGTTATTTTTAAAGTCGTTATTTTTCATACATATATGATTAATTTATTTTTAAGCATTCTGCACTGGTGGTGGGTTGCGTTTATTTTTATAATGTTCATTCACCAAACCAACAGAGGACCAACGGCAAATGACAACCGATGTCACGAGTTGTGCGAAGAAAAGCCGTGGCCGACCAAAAGTGTTTGACAGGGATGCAGCGCTTGATAAGGCCATGACTCTCTTCTGGCAACATGGGTATGAAGCAACTTCGCTTTCTGATCTGGTAGAAGCTACCGGAGCCAAAGCGCCGACGCTGTATGCCGAATTTACCAATAAAGAGGGGCTGTTCAGGGCAGTGCTGGACAGATACATTTCGCGCTTTGCAGCGAAACACGAAGCCCAACTTTTTTGTGAAGAGAAAAGTGTTGAACAGGCGCTACGGGACTTTTTCACTACCGTCGCCACCTGCTTCACCAGTAAAGATACGCCAGCTGGCTGCTTTATGATTAACACCTCTGCCACCCTTGCGGCGTCCTCTAAAGAGATCGCTAAAACGGTGAAGTCGCGTCATGCCATGCAAGAGGAGACGCTAAGTGCGTTCCTGGCACAGCGTCAGCAGCGTGGTGAAATTCCCGCGCATTGCAATCCTCAGATACTGGCGCAATATCTGAGCTGTATTTTGCAGGGGATGTCGATAAGCGCACGTGAAGGCGCCACGCTGGAAAAATTGCAGAGTATTACTGACACCACCCTACGACTGTGGCCTGAACTACTCAAAATCTGAAGCAAAAAAAAGCTCCTCAGCCTGAGCGCATGAGGAGCTAAATTCAGAGAACATCTTTTTTACACTTTGTTATTCAGAACCAACTGGCCATTTCCATCCAGTGGAATTTGTGTGCCAGGATCTTTATCCATGCGGATTTTGCCCTGCTGATCGCCAATTTTGTACGTCACGTCATAACCCAGCATTTTTTCCGACTTGTCATAGACGGTTTTGCAACGTTGCTGAGTCGTGGTGTAGGTGTCATTATCCTGCATCGCGCCCTGCACCTGGTTACCGGCATAGCCGCCGCCCAGCGCGCCGACCACGGTCGCCACATCTTTACCCCGACCACCGCCAAACTGATGACCAATCACGCCACCTGCTACCGCACCCAGAACAGAACCGGCAATGCGGTTTTCATCCTGTACCGGACGACGGTGAGTCACGGAGACGTTGCGGCACTCCTGACGAGGGGTTTTTACGGTTTCTTTAATCGGTGTAGCAGAAACCACCTGTGCATATTGCGGGCCGCGGTCTAATACGTTGAGACTGGCAACGGCAGCCACACCTAACGCAGCCGCAACACCAATCCCTATACCCGCCAACATTGATTTATTCACGGGACTTCCTCCTTTGTTGCTATTGGTAACAATTTTGCAATGGAGACAAGGCTTCGCCAATAAGATAAAGGATCAAAAAAAGGGCGTTGAGAGGAGATAAAACGTATTTAGGAGAACTCTTAAGCACTCAATCTGTGATGAGCAGCATGATATGCTAAAAACTCCCTCCGGAGAGCCCGGAGGGAGTGAAAGATTAGTGCAGCTTCAGACGCGGACGGATCACACGGTTGATTCTGCCCACCAGCATCATCAGCCCGGTTTTGAAGTAGCCGTGCAGCGCAATCTGATGCATACGGTACAGGGAGATATACACGAAGCGTGCAATGCGCCCTTCCACCATCATTGAGCCACGCATCAGGTTGCCCATCAGGCTGCCGACGGTAGAGAAGTTTGACAGTGAAACCAGAGAACCGTGGTCTTTATAGACATAGCCTTTCAATGGCTTGCCTTTGTACTGCGCCAGAATGTTGTGCAGCACCAGGCTTGCCATCTGGTGTGCGGCCTGAGCGCGCGGCGGCACGAATCCACCTCCAGGACGCGCGCAGGAAGCACAGTCACCGATAGCAAAGATTTCAGGATCACGTGTGGTTTGCAGCGTCGGCTCCGTCACCAGCTGGTTAATGCGGTTCGTTTCCAGGCCACCGATATCTTTCATAAAGTCAGGTGCTTTGATACCCGCTGCCCAGACCATCAGATCCGCTTTGATGTATTCGCCGTCTTTGGTGTGCAGACCGCCTTCGTCGGCGCTGGTCACCATGGTTTGCGTAAGCACCCGCACGCCCAGTTTGGTGAGCTCATTGTGTGCCGCACCGGAAATACGTGGCGGCAGTGCAGGCAAAATGCGCTCACCGGCTTCAACCAGCGTGACGTTCAACGCTTCGTTGGTTAGCCCTTTGTAACCGTAGCTGTGCAGCTGTTTCACCGCATTGTGCAGCTCCGCGGACAGCTCAACACCCGTCGCACCACCGCCGACAATGGCGATATTAACCTTACCGTTCGCACCCAAATTGCTGGTGTACTTCAGGAACAGGTTCAGCATTTCCTGATGGAAACGACGCGCCTGGTGCGGGTTATCGAGGAAAATACAGTGCTCTTTCACGCCCGGCGTGTTGAAGTCGTTGGAGGTACTACCCAGCGCCATGACCAGCGTGTCATACGCCAGTTTACGCTCAGGAACCAGCAGCTCCCCTTTCTCGTCGCGCAGCTCTGCCAGGGTAATGGTTTTGCTTTCACGGTTGATATCCACCACCGAGCCCAGCTGGAACTGGAAATGATGGTTGCGCGCGTGCGCCAGATAGCTGAGCGCATCCACACCCTCATCCAGAGAACCGGTTGCCACTTCGTGCAACAACGGTTTCCACAGGTGACTGTGGTTACGATCTACCAGCGTAATTTTGGCTTTTTTACCGCGACCCAGCTTCTTGCCCAGCTGTGTAGCCAGCTCCAGCCCGCCAGCACCACCGCCTACAATCACTATCTTTTTCAATGGCGTAGTCAACGTGACCCCCTCAAATTATTAACCAATTGTTAATTAAAAGTTATAAAAATAACCCTTAATTAACAACAGGTTACAACACTGAAACCATTCAGGTGCATTGAGAATACCACGTCAGGCGCATTGGTCATACCAAAATTGATATGCATCAAGTTTTGATGGCTTAAAAGTAGACAATTCTGGTCAAAAAGAAAGCCCGGAACGCTTTCGCGGCCGGGCTTTGGCGCCTGCGGATAAGTGGTTAACCCAGCGTTTTAAACGCTTTGATACGCTGCAGGTGCGGTGAGATGTTTTTGAATTTGTGCGTCTGTTCTTCGTCCCAGACAATCTCATAGTAATGATGCAGCAGTTCAGCAGCCCGATGGCTGTTGAGTGCCTCATCTTTACGTGAAAGGATCACCAGACAGCGGTCGCGGTTTTTCTCACGAAAATTGCTGACGCACTTGGTCGCAATATCAACATACTCTTCCGGGCGGTCAATTTTGCCTTCCATGTTCTCGTTCGGGAAAAGGTTAGGATTGAAAACCACCTGGCGGATGTCACACAGGAAGCCAATGCGCTCCGCCCAGTAACCGCCCAGCCCCACTCCGCAAATCAACGGACGATCATCGACGTTGAGCTGCAACATCTTGTCCACTTCTTTGAGAAGATGTTGCATATCATGCTTTGGATGGCGCGTACTGTAACTGATCAGCCGAACATCCGGATCGATAAACTGCAGTTGCAACACCTTCTCATGATTACCAGGACTGTTTGAGTCAAAACCGTGTAAATAGATGATCATTGTCTTCTCACCACGCTACGCCTTCCGGGAGGGTTTACAGACTGGCTTTATGTGCCTGCCAGCGCTCATTCAGGTCTTCAAGCCGGGCGTTGACCGCCTTCCAGCGCGCCGAATCCATCAACTCCTGACGGCTAAATGAACCTTTATGATACAATTGTGTAACACGCTCTGCATTGATCGGCGACAGGTTATCCAGCACGCTAACGGCACCTTTACGATTATTGCAGACCAGGATCATATCGCAACCTGCATCCAGCGACGCCTGACCGCGTTCCGCATAGCTGCCCATAATCGCGGCCCCTTCCATCGACAAGTCGTCTGAGAAAATCACGCCATTGAACCCTAACTCCTGACGCAGAACAGTTTTCAGCCAATGCGGAGAACCGCTGGCAGGACGTGGGTCGACGTCGCTGTAAATCACGTGCGCGGGCATGATGGCGTCCAGCTTGTTATCGGTGATAAGCGAGCGGAACACCGACATATCTTTGGCACGAATTTCCGCTTCCGGGCGCGGATCGCGTGGGGTTTCTTTGTGCGAGTCCGCGGTTACTGCACCGTGGCCCGGGAAGTGTTTCCCGGTGGTTTTCATTCCCGCATCGTGCATACCGTCGATAAACCGGGTCGCCATCGCCAGCGCAATACGCGGATCTTCATGATATGAGCGTTCACCAATGGCAGCGCTGATATGTCCCACGTCCAGAACCGGGGCAAAACTAATGTCGATATCCATGGCAATCATTTCACTGGCCATCAGCCAGCCAGCCTCCTGCGCCAGTTTTCCCCCCTCATCCGTGCCTAACAGCGCAGCAAAAGACTGGGCTGCTGGCAGGCGGGTAAAGCCTTCACGAAAACGTTGTACGCGTCCGCCTTCCTGATCTACGGCCACCACCAGATGGTTACGCGATGCGTCGCGGATCTGACGCACCAGTTCACGCAGCTGTGCCGGATCGTGATAGTTGCGGGTAAACAGGATCAGGCCACCCACCAGCGGATGCGCCAGAATCTCACGCTCCTCCGCATCCAGTTCAAACCCTTCTACATCCAACATGACTGGACCCACACCAACCTCTCTTATCCTTTAGTTTGTAACTGACGCCAGGCATCGTCTGCCAGCGCAATAAATTGTTTGTATCTGGACTGCTGAAAGCGCATTTCAAACCAGCCAGCCATCAGCATCACGACCCATGGCCGCCACCGCCTGACCTGACGCGCCAGCGCTCCTTCATCAAGATGTGCCACCCTGGCGTAGTCTCTGATGAGGTTTTGCCGCGCGGCTTCACTCTCTGTCCAGACTGCCGCCAGTTCAAGCGCTATATCGCCGTCTCCGGCATATTCCCAGTCGATAAGCCTGGCCCCCACTGACGTATGAACAATGTTTCCGACATGAACATCCATGTGCAACGGTGAGAGCCGAATCGGCTGTGGCTCACCCGCTTTACGCAGTCGTTTGAGATGTGCAAGCCACATTGGGGTACGTCTGTCTGGCAGGGCTTGCTGCCAGTAGTGCTCAAGCAACGGGAACAGCGCGATTCGCCACCCCAGACGCGGCTGCTGATGCAAATGATACAACATAGCCGCAAGCACAGGGGTGTCCGGGAGCTCGCTTTTGATCTCACCCGCCAGATACGCAACAGCCATCCAGCCCTGCCCGAAAAAACAGGGCTCAGGCACAAGATCCGACGGAAGACGCTTCAGGGCGCGAAACTGACGACGAAAATGGGAAGCTGGAGCGAAAGGATCATGGTTCTGCCGCAGCACCAGCCGTTGTTCGCCATGCTCTATAATGCAACTCGCGCCGCCAAGCCCGGAATGGGCCTGCGGCGCGATAAGGCGATACTGGGGAAAATAACGCGTCAGGATCTCTTCACGCGTAAATTCACTGTTGCGTAACGGCACCTTTACCTGACCAGATAATTTCACCTGTCTGAACCAGCATCAATTGCATCTGCAGAGCTGGCGTATTCACATTACCAGTGGCGTTAGAGTACAACACGTACTGTGCACCTACGTTACGGGCAATACCGATCGCCTTGCTACGGGTACCGAGACTATCCTGTGGTGACAGGCCCAGTTGCTGCTTAGCGACCGCGAGCTGCTGAGCCGAGACCAGCGTAAACTTACCGTTGTTAGCCAGAGCATTGCGCAGCGTCTCTGTCGCTTCACCCGCATTCAGTGAACCGTTGGTACGGTTGTTCACGCTATCAACCAGCAACACGCTACCTGCCGTCACGCCTTGAGCCTGCAACATTTTACCAACCATCGGCTGCATCGCACCGTTCCAGTCATAATGACGCACGCGTGGCGCTGGCTGTGACGTCTGGTCCGGATGTTCAATCGGGCCCGGCTGCGACGGAATTGACGGAACCGACGGCACGGTTGGCTCCGGCTGCGTGGGTTGTGTCGGCTGCTCAGTACCGGGTTTAGCTTCTTCCACAGGCGCAGGCTGCTCAGTACGGGTCACACACCCTGCGAGGAATAAAGCAAAAGCTGTCACGAGCGCATAACGGCTCATATTTTTAATCAAGGTTCACCCCTTACAGATAAAGATAAAGTCTCACCTTATGTGCACCCAGATAGTTGGCGCTGCCATAGAGCGTTACCGACGACCTTGCCGGAATGGTGACGCTACGTGGCGCCTCCAGCGGGTGCATTTCAAGACCTCTTACGTCATACCAGAAAAAACGGTAATGAACCGTCACGGGTTCATGTCTTTCATTAAAGAGCGTAGAGGAAGCAGAAGAGTTGATTTCACTGATAGTCAACGCAGGTTGTTGCGCTGTGATGCCCGCAGCAAGCACAGAGGATTCCATCACCAGCGTCTGTTCATCACTCACGGGGATCGCCGGACGCGAGCTGCACCCCGCAATCATCACCATCAGTATCAGCGCTGCAATACGCCCTTTAAGCATGTCAAAGACCTTTATGTGCCAGCATCGGCCCCAGAGGACGTCCGCCCAGCAGATGCATGTGAATATGATAAACTTCCTGGCCACCATGACGATTACAGTTCATGATCAGACGGTAGCCGTCTTCAGCAATCCCTTCCTGTTCAGCAATTTTCGCGGCCACCGTCAGCATACGACCTAATGCCACTTCGTGCTCGGCTTTTACGTCGTTTACAGTTGGAATCAGAATATTAGGAATGATGAGGATATGAGTCGGTGCCTGAGGGGAAATGTCCCGGAAAGCCGTCACCAGTTCATCCTGATAGACGATATCCGAAGGAATTTCGCGACGGATAATTTTACTGAAAATCGTTTCTTCAGCCATGACCTTTTCCTTTTTTGTTTAATCTGACGTGGTGCGTCCGCTGTTAACACACTCTCTGAACGATCGTGTGACATAACGCAAGAGTATGAGCGAGTTTCTCCTGTCCTTTCAACCTTCTCCCCCGATTTCTTTCCCGAATGTTCATCTGCTGTATGAAGAGTGACCGCTCGCGCGCCTTAGTGACGTTTTTTAAGACATAAAACCCGCACCAATAAAAAAGGCAGCCATTCGGCTGCCTTAGTCTCCCCTAGTCACAACTTAGTGGCCGCGGATGTACTCATCCATTTCGGTTTTCAGGTTATCGGATTTAGTACCGAAGATTGCCTGAACACCAGAACCAGCCACAACAACACCTGCTGCACCCAGTTTTTTCAGACCAGGCTGGTCTACTTTCGCAACGTCGGCAACGCTCACACGCAGACGAGTGATGCACGCGTCCAGGTTAGTGATGTTCTCTTTACCGCCGAACGCGGCAACCAGTGCCGGAGCCATTTCGCTGGTTGCGCCTGCTTTGCTGTCTTCTGTTGCATCTTCACGACCTGGAGTTTTCAGGTCCAGTGCTTTGATCAGCACACGGAAGATGGTGTAGTAAACAACGGCATAGCACGCACCAACGATTGGGAACAGCCACAGTTTGCTGCTGTTACCGGACAGTACGATGAAGTCGATCAGGCCGTGAGAGAAGGACGTACCGTCACGCATACCCAGCAGGATACAGATTGGGAACGCCAGACCCGCCAGAATCGCGTGGATAACGTACAGGATCGGCGCAACGAACATGAAGGAGAACTCGATCGGCTCGGTGATACCGGTCAGGAACGAGGTCAACGCTGCGGAGATCATGATACCGCCCACTTTTGCACGGTTCTCTGGTTTAGCAGAGTGCCAGATAGCAATCGCTGCAGCTGGCAGACCGTACATTTTGAACAGGAAGCCACCTGACAGTTTACCTGCAGTTGGGTCACCCGCCATGTAGCGTGGGATATCACCGTGGAATACCTGGCCTGCCGCGTTGGTATATTCACCAATCTGCATCTGGAAAGGTACGTTCCAGATGTGGTGCAGACCGAATGGTACCAGGCAGCGTTCAACGAAGCCGTAGATACCGAACGCAACAACTGGGTTCTGGTAGGCTGCCCACTGAGAGAATGCCTGAATCGCGGAACCAATTGGTGGCCAGATGAAGGACAAGATCACGCCAGTGAAAATCGCTGCCAGACCAGAGATGATCGGAACGAAACGCTTGCCCGCGAAGAAGCCCAGATACTCAGGCAGCTTGATGCGATAGAAGCGGTTAAACATATAGGCCGCAATCGCACCGGAGATGATACCGCCCAGAACACCGGTATCTGCCAGGTGTTTCGCAGCGATCTCTTCTGCAGGTAAGTGCAGAACCAGCGGTGCAACCACAGCCATGGTTTTCACCATGATGCCGTAGGCAACAACTGCAGCCAGCGCAGAAACGCCGTCGTTATTGGTGAAGCCCAGAGCCACACCGATCGCGAAGATCAGAGGCATGTTAGCAAAGACAGAACCGCCTGCTTCGGCCATCACATGGGATACTACGGCTGGCAGCCAGCTGAAGTTTGCAGAACCGACACCCAGCAGGATACCTGCGATAGGCAGTACGGATACTGGCAGCATCAGCGATTTACCGACCTTTTGCAGGTTAGCAAATGCATTCTTAAACATAATTGAGAGTGCTCCTGAGTATTTGTGCTTTTTTTACGCTTTCACGCATTGGCCCGGGGGGAGTACCGTGCCGTGGACGGGACATCTAAGCGCCCTTTATTTATTACACAGAGTAAAATAATTCCCTCTGGGTTTGTTTGACGGCTATCACGTTTCAGCTTAAGGCGGTCGAAAAACTTTCAGTTATTTACAAAAAGCATGTCCGGATGTGTCTAAAAACACCCTCACCGCCCCAAATGAGGCGGTGAACTTTACTCGTTTTATTTATTAATTACGAGCCTAAAAAAAACAGGTGTATCAAACAGATTGCAGGCGGGCGGGGTCGATATGGAACAGCGTAGAGAAGTTTTCGGTCGTGACGCGGGCCAGTTCTTCAATACTGACACCTTTAAGCACGGCCATGTACTCAGCTACATCTCTCGTCATGGCTGGCTGGTTCTCTTTACCGCGATGCGGTACCGGTGCCAGATAAGGAGAGTCTGTTTCCACCAGAATGCGATCGAGCGGAACATAACGCGCAGCATCACGGAGCTGCTCTGCATTACGAAACGTCACGATCCCAGAAAACGAAATATAAAACCCCAAATCAAGCAGTTTACCCGCCGTTTCTCTGTCTTCTGTGAAACAGTGTAGTACGCCACCACAATCCGTCACGTTTTCTTCCCGGAGGATCGCCAGCGTATCCGCACGCGCATCGCGGGTATGAACAATGACCGGCTTGTTAAGTTCGCGGCCTATGCGGATATGATGACGGAAGGACTCCTGCTGGCGAGATTTAGTTTCAGGTGTGTAGAAATAGTCCAGCCCTGTCTCACCCATCGCGACAACACCCTCTTCCGCCGCCAGGCGACGTAAGTCCTCTACGTCGTATGCTTCATCCTGATTCAACGGATGTACGCCACAGGAAAATACGACGTTATCGCGAACGCCCACCAGCTCGCGCATGGTGCGATAGCCCGGCAACGTGGTTGCGACAGCCAGACAGAATTTCACATCGCGGGCGGCAGCTTTCGCCAGCACGTCATCCACGTTTTTATGCAGAGATTGATAATCCAGGCCATCAAGATGGCAGTGTGAGTCGACTAAAAACATAATGTCTCTCTCAGAGATGGGAAACAGGCGGTGTGATGCCTGGTTGCAGGTAATGTTCGATACGCAGTAACTGGTCGGTCAGTAACAGCTCGCGATTAAGACCAGTGACTGTCAAAAGCTGTTCACGGCTCTGGCAAACCTCATGAAGGATAGCGTGCAGAACCCTACCTGAGAGGCGGTTTGCCAGTGTGTTCACCAGCGGCCACACATCCAGGTTGGTCAGCAGTGTTGCGCCTTGCTGGATCTTGAGTGCATCCAGAAGTAAGGAAGCCAACCAGTGCAGACGTTCAACGGCCTGATCGCTATTCAGTGCAGGCAGTAAACTTAGCCAGTCATGGCTGTTGAGTGAAGAGTCAACGGCCTTACAGAGCGTCTCTCGCTGTGACCAGACATCAGGTTGCAATAGTGCCAACGCAGCAGCAGGTGCACCGCTGCTCAGACGCAATGCGGCCAGTGCACTATTTTGTGACGTTGTCACCTCTCGTTCCAGCCAGCTTAGCGCCCACGATTCCTGAGGCACTGCAAGGTGATGAAGCCGACAACGACTGCGCAGCGTCGCCAGCAATCGTCCCGGGTCACGGCAAGAGAGGAAGAACCACGTTTTTTCCGGCGGCTCTTCCAGGGTTTTCAACAGCGCGTTCGCTGCCGCCTCTGTAAGCAGTGTGGCGTCTTTAAGCCAGACCACCTTTGCACCGCCCAGTCGCGCATGTTCGTACAATTTTTCACTGACTTCACGCACGGCATCAATACCCAGCGTGTTTTTGCCCTTCTCAGGCTCAAGCGTATAGTAGTCAGGATGCGTGCCCGCCTGCATCAGCTGACAGCCACGGCATTTACCACAACTCTTGTGCCCTTCCGGTTGCTGGCACATCAGAAAACGGGTGATGGCATAAATCAACGCATCATCCCCCATCCCTGGCAACGCCTGAATCAGTAACGCATGATGCCCCCGACCCGCCTGATAGCTATTGATCAGCTGTTCAAAGTGTGGGCGCAACCATGGATACCATTTCATGCCTGCTGCTCCCGAAGCCACTGCGTCACGGTTTGCTGAATAGAACGGGTAACCACTTCCAGCGATTGGGTCGCATCAATGGTGCGAATAGAGCTATCCTGCGCTGCCAGCTCCAGATAACGCGCACGAGTGCGGTTAAAGAAGTCGAGAGATTCCTGCTCAATACGGTCCAGTTCACCGCGCGCACGGGCACGTTTCAGACCCACTTCTGGGGTCACATCCAGATAGAGCGTCAAATCGGGACGAAAATCACCGAGCACGGCATTGCGCAGTGTTGCCAGCATCGTCTGGTCAATACCACGTCCACCACCCTGATACGCCTGAGTAGAAAGATCGTGACGGTCGCCGATTACCCACTTGCCAGCGGCCAGCGCGGGTTTGATTACCGTTTCAACCAGCTGTACGCGCGCCGCGTAAAACATCAAAACTTCAGCTTTGTCAGTGATAACTTCGTCGCCAACGGATTTAATATCCAGCACCAGGCTACGCAACTTCTCAGCCAGTTGCGTACCGCCCGGCTCGCGGGTAAAGACCATGTCCGCAACGCCGAGCGCGTTGAGTGTGTCAACCACCACGTTGCGAGCGGTGGTTTTCCCCGCCCCTTCGAGTCCCTCAATGACAATGTATTTACTGCGCATTTTTTTCCTTAAGTGCCTTCAGATAGTCCTGAACAGAGCGATTATGGCTGGCAAGGTTGGTGTTAAAGGTATGTCCCCCTTTTCCATCAGCCACAAAATAGAGATACGGTGTTTTAGCCGGATGTGCAGCCGCACGCAGAGAAGCTTCACCTGGCGTGGCAATCGGGCCTGGCGGTAACCCGCTAATCACGTAGGTATTATACGCAGTTGGCGTCTCAAGATCTTTTCTCGAGATCTTACCCGCATAACTCTCGCCCATACCGTAGATGACAGTAGGGTCGGTTTGCAGACGCATACCGATGCGCAGACGGTTGATAAACACCGATGCAACCTGATCGCGCTCGGCCGCGACGGCCGTCTCTTTCTCTATAATTGAGGCCATCGTGACAAACTGGTTTTGATCTTTATATGGCAGCCCTTCCATTCGCCCTTCCCAGGCGGAATCCACTGCGGCGACCATTTTTTTATGCGCCCGCTTCAAAATCGCCACATCGGTGGTGCCCGCCGTGTACATCCAGGTATCAGGCCAAAACCAGCCTTCAACCCATTCCGGGTGTTCGAATTTCAACACTTCAGCAACTGTCTGGTAGCGATCATCTTTCAGGGTATGTTTGATATACGGCGCATCACGCAGCTGTTTGAGATAATCGCTCAGGCGCATCCCTTCCACAAAACGCAGCGGGAATTGAGCCTCTTTACCGCTTTCCAACAATTGCAACATGTCTCTGACGGTCATGTCAGGTGTAAAACGATAGGTACCGGCTTTGAAATGTGACAGCTCAGGTTCGATACGCAATAGCCACTGGAAGACACGCGGACGGTTAATGATTTTATCGCCGTAAAGCTGTTCTCCCAGCGCCAGACGTCCGGTTCCTGCTTTAAGGGTAAATATTGTCTCTTCTTTGATCAGAAGCTTGCTGTCCGCCATCTGACGAACCTTCCACACTCCGACTCCGCCAGCAATCGCCAGCACAACAACCAGGAGCAGGATAAAGCGCAACATTTTCTTCATGACGTTCTGGTTTGCTCACATAACGGGGCTAAAAAATGATACAGCTCGCGCGATGGCCAACGTTGTTGGCCACAGGCACGAACAGGTACAACTGGCATTAACGCATTACAGACAACAACCTCTTCTGCTGTTATCAGCGCATTCTCAGTTGCGTTAACTTCGACAACGCGAAAACCAGAGTGTGCCAGTTGCTGTAGACAAAACTGGCGCATGATGCCATTTACGCCAGCCTGATCAAGCTTCGGCGTAAAGACATCGCTGCCCTGCCGCCAGAATAAATTAGCCGCACAGCATTCAGTAATGAACCCTTCGCTGTCAAGGACCAGTGCCTCGTCTGCGTCTGACTGCTCAAGATGAGCGCGGATCAAGACCTGCTCAAGACGGTTAAGGTGTTTTATTCCGGCAAGCGCTGGGTTTCGCCCAAGACGTATTGGGCTTAATTCAAGCGTGATACCGTCCTGACGCCAACGTTCATAATGTGAAGGATATGCAGAAACGGAGAGGATCCGCACCGGATGCTGGCAGTTCGCGCCACTGTAGCCCCGGCCACCACTGCCACGGCTGATGATCACTTTCAGTACGCCGCTGGAATGCCCTTTTGCCCGTTGAGCCATCTCGTCGGCAAGTGTGTCCCAGTCCTTGAAAGGGATCTGCAGTTTTTCACAGGCACCCTGCAATCGTCGGATATGTTCTGCAAGTAAACAGACATCGCCATGACGAATACGCGCCGTGGTGAAGCAGCCGTCACCAAACTGAGTCGCCCTGTCGCTTGCAGGAAGCGTGTCCTGCTCAAGGCCATTGATTAGAAACATACTGGCTCCTTATGCGTGGTCGTACAGTCTGGCAAGGTGAATAACATCGGACAAGGGGATAAAACCGAATAAAAAAGGTCCGACAAGCGGACCTTTTTATCGCCATCAGGCAGCCAGGCTCAGACCTTTTTAAAGATCAGTGAACCATTCGTACCACCGAAGCCGAAGGAGTTACACAGGGTGTACTCCATACCACTGACCTGGCGCGCTTCGTGAGGAACGAAGTCCAGATCACAACCTTCATCCGGGTTATCCAGGTTGATGGTTGGCGGAACAGCCTGATCACGCAGGGCAAGAATGGAGTAGATAGACTCTACTGCACCCGCCGCGCCCAACAGGTGGCCGGTCATGGATTTCGTGGAGCTCACCAGTACGCAGCTGGCAGATTCGCCGAAGATAGACTTAACAGCCTGAGCTTCCGCTTTATCGCCTGCTGGCGTAGAAGTGCCGTGCGCGTTAACGTAGCCGATTTGTGCTGGGGTAATACCCGCGTCACGAATCGCGTTCTCCATGGCCAGCGCAGCACCTGCACCGTTCTCTGGAGGCGACGTCATGTGGTAAGCATCGCTACTCATACCAAAGCCAACGACTTCAGCATAAATTTTTGCGCCACGTTTTTTAGCATGTTCGTACTCTTCCAGCACGAGCATACCCGCACCATCACCCAGTACAAAACCATCACGGTCTTTATCCCACGGACGGCTTGCCGCCTGAGGATTGTCGTTGCGGGTAGACAGCGCACGCGCGGCACCGAAACCACCAACACCCAGCGGGGTGCTGGCTTTTTCAGCACCACCCGCAACCATAGCATCTGCATCGCCGTACGCAATGATACGCGCGGCCTGGCCGATGTTATGCACGCCGGACGTACATGCGGTCGCGATAGAAATGCTTGGCCCACGCAGGCCAAACATGATGGTTAGGTGACCCGCCACCATGTTAACAATCGTGGACGGAACAAAGAACGGACTGATTTTACGAGGGCCGCCATTCATCAGAGATGTATGGTTTTCCTCGATCAGGCCAAGACCGCCAATTCCGGAGCCAATAGCGGCACCGATACGGGTTGCGTTCTCTTCCGTAATTTCAAGACCAGAATCCTGCATGGCCTGAACGCCAGCGACAATTCCATATTGAATGAAGGCATCCATCTTGCGCTGTTCTTTGCGCGAGATGATCTCTTCACAGTTAAAATCCTTTACTAAGCCAGCAAATTTCGTTGCATAGGCGCTAGTATCGAAATGGTCGATTAGGCTGATGCCGCTCTGACCGGCAAGGAGAGCTTTCCAGGTGGACTCTACGGTATTGCCGACAGGAGACAACATGCCAAGTCCGGTCACAACTACACGACGCTTAGACACGTTTGTCCTCCAGGGAGGGATAAAAAAGGGATTCGTGGGACAAAAAAGATAAAACTCAGGCGGTCGAATGACCGCCTGGAGATGTTCACTTACGCCTGGTGACCGTTGATGTAATCAATGGCAGCCTGAACGGTGGTGATTTTCTCAGCTTCTTCGTCCGGAATCTCAGTATCAAACTCTTCTTCCAGAGCCATTACCAGCTCAACGGTGTCAAGAGAATCTGCGCCCAGGTCTTCAACGAAGGAAGCGGAGTTCACAACTTCTTCCTGCTTAACGCCCAGCTGTTCGCCGATAATTTTCTTAACGCGTTCTTCGATAGTGCTCATACTCTTAAATTTCCTATCAAAACTCGCTTTCGCGATGGTTTTCGTAGTGTATAAAATGTTGAAAAATTTGCAACTAAATCCCGGCAGTTCTTACCACGATTTTACGTTATTTTGAGGCCAATCCCTACAATAACGCAAATATTTTTCATCGTGATTAAACCATGTACATCCCGCCATTGACGTGGAGGGTCTCACCAGTGATGTAACCCGCTTCGTCAGAGGCTAAAAATGCAACCGCACTGGCAATTTCTTTAGGGTCGCCTAAGCGACCTGCAGGAACTGCTGCCAGTGTACCCGCACGCTGTTCTTCAGTCAGCGCACGCGTCATGTCCGTTTCAATAAAGCCCGGAGCAACAACGTTCACAGTAATACCGCGAGACGCGACTTCGCGCGCCAGCGACTTACTGAAACCAATCAGACCTGCTTTCGCCGCAGCGTAGTTAGCCTGACCAGCATTTCCCATGGTACCAACCACAGAACCGACAGTGATAATACGACCATGACGCTTTTTCATCATAGCGCGCATTACCGCTTTTGACAGACGGAATACAGATGACAGGTTGGTTTCGATAATATCGTTCCACTCGTCGTCTTTCATTCGCATTAACAGGTTATCACGAGTGATCCCGGCATTGTTTACCAGAATATCCACTTCGCCAAACTCAGCGCGAATATTTTCCAGAACAGATTCGATAGATGCAGGTTCGGTCACATTCAGTACCAGACCTTTACCGTTTGCACCCAGATACTCGCTAATGGCCTGAGCGCCATTCTCGCTGGTTGCGGTACCAATCACTTTCGCGCCGCGCGCAACCAGTGTCTCAGCAATTGCGCGCCCGATACCGCGGCTTGCGCCTGTCACCAGCGCGATTTTTCCTTCAAAACTCATGGTATTCCTCTTTTATTGCGAGAGTGCCGCTGACATCGCTTCCGGCTCGTTAATCGCCGAAGCTGTCAGGGTGTCAACAATTCGTTTTGTCAGACCGGTGAGGACCTTACCAGGACCGACTTCATACAGATGCTCAACGCCCTGTGACGCCATAAACTCAACGGTTTTGGTCCACTGTACCGGGCTGTAGAGCTGGCGAATCAACGCGTCACGGATAGCGTCCGGCGCTGTTTCGCATTTCACATCGACGTTGTTTACAACGGAAATTGTCGGCGTGTTAAACGTAATTTTTTCCAGCTCAACCGCCAGTTTCTCGGCAGCTGGCTTCATCAGCGCACAGTGTGACGGCACGCTCACTGGCAGTGGCAGCGCACGCTTGGCGCCCGCAGCTTTACAGGCAGCACCCGCACGTTCAACCGCTTCTTTATGACCGGCAATAACCACCTGGCCCGGAGAGTTGAAGTTAACCGGAGAAACGACCTGACCTTCGGCTGATTCTTCACAGGCTTTCGCAATGGCGGCATCATCAAGACCGATGATGGCAGACATGCCACCCGTGCCTTCAGGTACTGCTTCCTGCATGAATTTACCGCGCAGTTCCACCAGGCGTACCGCGTCAGCAAACGCGATCACACCAGCACACACCAGCGCAGAGTACTCACCCAGGCTATGGCCTGCAAGCAGCGCTGGCGCTTTACCGCCCTGCTGCTGCCAGACACGCCACAGCGCAACGGATGCAGTCAACAGCGCTGGCTGAGTCTGCCAGGTTTTGTTCAGTTCTTCTGCCGGCCCCTGTTGCGTCAGTGCCCACAGATCATAACCCAGTGCATCTGAAGCTTCACGGAAAGTCTCTTCAATTACCGGGTAGTTTGCTGCCATTTCAGACAACATCCCAACGGTTTGAGAGCCCTGGCCCGGGAACACAAAAGCAAATTGCGTCATTTTTTATTCCTTATCCTAGAAACGAACCAGCGCGGAACCCCAGGTGAACCCACCACCAAAGGCTTCAAGCAAGACCAGTTGGCCCCGTTTAATTCGTCCATCACGTACCGCTTCATCAAATGCGCACGGTACCGACGCCGCAGAGGTGTTGCCGTGACGATCCAGCGTCACCACAACGTTATCCATCGACATGCCCAGCTTTTTAGCGGTCGCGCTGATGATTCGCAGGTTCGCCTGATGCGGCACCAGCCAGTCAAGTGCGGTGCGTTCAAGGTTATTGGCTTCCAGCGTCTCGTCGACAATGTGCGCGAGCTCAGTTACCGCTACCTTGAAGACTTCATTACCCGCCATTGTCAGGTAAATGGAGTTATCCGGATTAACGCGATCGGCGTTAGGCAGCGTCAGCAATTCACCGTAGCTTCCATCGGCATGCAGATGCGTGGAGATGATACCCGGCTCTTCGGACTGACCCAGCAGTACCGCACCCGCACCATCACCAAAAATAATGATCGTACCGCGATCGGTTGGATCGCAGGTACGCGCCAGCACGTCAGCGCCAATGACCAGCGCATATTTCACGGCACCGGATTTAACATACTGATCGGCAACGCTCAGGGCATAGGTGAAACCTGCACACGCAGCTGCGACGTCAAACGCCGGACAGCCCTTAATGCCGAGCATGTTTTGCACCTGGCACGCCGCGCTTGGGAAAGCATGCGTGGCAGACGTCGTGGCGACCACGATCAGGCCAATCTCTTCTTTATCGATGCCCGCCATTTCGATAGCACGCTGTGCGGCTTCGTAACCCATGGTAGACACGGTTTCGTCTGGCGCGGCGATACGACGTTCACGGATACCTGTGCGCGTGACAATCCACTCGTCAGACGTATCTACCATTTTTTCCAGATCGGCGTTGGTACGCACTTGTTTTGGCAGGTAGCTGCCGGTACCTAAAATCTTCGTATACATGTACGCTCAGTCACTTTTAGCTAATACAGATTCCAGGCGAGCGGCAATCCGCTGAGGGACTTGTCGCTGCACCGCCTGCACTGCCTGTTCAATGGCGACAGAAAATGCTCGCTGATTGGCGGCGCCATGACTCTTAATCACGATGCCGCGCAATCCTAACAGACAGGCGCCATTATACTGGTCGGGGTTGAGGTGACTGAATCGCCGCGTCAGGCTTTTTTGTAACCAACGCTTCAATAAAATCAACCACCAGGCGCTTTTTTTGCCTTCTCCCTGAGATTTCAGCAGAGAAAGAAACATGCGCACGACCCCTTCCATGGTCTTTAACGTTACGTTTCCGGTGAAGCCATCGCACACCAGAACATCCGTTTTACCCGTCAGCAACTCATTGGCTTCGAGATAACCAATATAGTTGATGGAAGGAACCTGTTTGAGCAATTCTGCAGCTTCGCGAATGCTGTCCAGGCCTTTGGTCTCTTCTTCACCAATGTTCAGTAACGCAACACGGGGATTGTTGATCCCGACCACTTCTTCTGCCAGCACCGAACCCATCACGGCAAACTGAGCCAGCATTGTACTATCACAGTCGACATTAGCGCCCAAATCGAGCACCACTGTCTTGCCCTTCTGTTGATGCGGTAATACCGTCACCAGCGCCGGGCGCTCAATACCCTCAATAGGCTTGAGCAACAATTTCGACAGCCCCATCAGCGCACCGGTATTTCCCGCACTGACGCAAGCCTGCGCTCGCCCTTCTTTCACCAGCTCAAGCGCCATCCGCATTGAACTACCACGGCTATTGCGAATCGCCTGCGAGGGCCGGGCATCACTGGCAATAACTGACTGCGCAGGAATAATCTGCAGACGCGAACGTTGTTCAAAGTCAGCTTTTGCAAGTAATGGCGTGATTGTGTCGGGATTGCCGACTAAAAGAAGTGTGAGTTGCGAATTAGAATTCAGTGCCTGCAATGCTGCAGGCACTGTCACAGAAGGGCCAAAATCTCCCCCCATGACATCTAACGCCAGGGTTAGACGTGTCAAGGTATCGTCGCAGCCTGGTTCGGTAAATTCCCCGTTTACACGGGGAAATCCTCACTAAGCCTAATCACGCTGACGCGTGATTACTTAGTGATAACCTTGCGGCCGCGGTAGAAACCGTCAGCGGTGATGTGGTGACGCAGGTGTTTCTCACCAGAAGTCTTGTCTACAGACAGGCTGGTAACTGCAGTCAGCGCGTCATGGGAACGACGCATGCCACGTTTGGAACGGGTTGGTTTATTCTGTTGTACGGCCATGGACCTTACTCCTCAATTACTTACGCTTTAAGCTGGCTAATACGGCAAATGGGTTTGGTTTTTGCGCTTCATCAGGCAGTTCCCCAAAGACCATGTCCGCCTCGGACACTTCACAGTGTTCAGAATCATGCACCGGAACCACTGGCAAGGTGAGGATGATTTCATCTTCAACCAGAGCCAGAAGATCGATTTCACCGAATTCGTTAACCTCAATCGGCTCATACGCTTCCGGGAGTGCTTCAGCCTGTTCGTCAGAACGAACCGGACTGAAACAATACGTTGTGTGAACATGCTGTACAAACGGTTTCCCGCAACGCTGACACTCGAGCGTTACCGTTACCTTTGCATCACCGGTTAAAACGGCGAGACGCTGGTTATCGATAGCGAACGACATGGAGCATTCTACATCACTGTCCACACTGACTACGGATTCGGCAATACGCTCAGCCTGATCGGAAGTATAGATACCTTCGTAATCAAGGCGTTTTTGAGCCGTACGAACCGGATCAAGAGTCAGGGGTAATTTTACCTTTTGCATAGGGCGCGCATATTAACTTTGTAACGTCATATAGTCAAAGAAAAAGGCAACCTGGGCTGCCTTTTGCCAATTATTCGCACACATTGCGGCCTGTAGTTTAAAATGGCTGGCATCGATACGCTATATCTGGTGATAAAAATATGCCAAATCTCGTACTTGCTTCCACTTCGCCCTACCGCCGAATGCTGCTGGAAAAGCTCGGGATCCCGTTTGAATGTGCTGTACCAGACGTTGATGAGACGCCACAGCCTGGCGAGTCACCGCGTCATCTGGTGACGCGTCTTGCCAGGGAGAAAGCACAATCGCTCGCCGCACATTATCCTTCGCATTTGATTATAGGCTCCGATCAGGTTTGCGTGCTTGATGGCGTTATCACCGGAAAACCCCATACCGAAGAGAATGCCATCCAGCAGTTGCTGAGCGCACGCGGCAATATCGTCACCTTTTATACTGGCCTGGCGCTGTACAACTCGGCCTCTGGCCATCTGCAAACGGAGTGCGAGCCTTTCGATGTGCACTTCCGCCATCTCAGCGAGCAAGAGATCATGGATTATGTGCGTCGTGAGCGACCGCTGAACTGTGCAGGCAGTTTTAAAAGTGAAGGATTGGGGATTGCTCTGTTCGAAAGGCTGGAAGGCCGCGACCCAAATACCCTGGTCGGTTTACCGCTGATTGCGCTGTGCCAGATGTTACGGCGTGAGGCCTGCAATCCGCTGACGATGTGATTTTTGCCCGGCGGCGCTTCGCTTGCATGGGCCTACGGGCTTCGTAGGCCGTGTAAGCGCAGCGCCACCCGGCACAGAATCAGCCGCGCAGAACCTTCAGACAGCGCTTTAACTGGTCATCCAGCGGTGCTTCAATACGGATGGTTTCACCCGTATTTGGATGGGTAAACTTCAGCGCTGCCGCATGCAGGAACAGACGAGATAGCCCCGTGCCCGCCAGTTGCTTATCGAACTCCCGATCGCCATAGCGATCATCAAACGCGATAGGATGGCCTGCAAACTGGGTATGCACGCGGATCTGGTGGGTGCGACCGGTGACCGGGCTGCAACGTACCAGTGTGGCAAACTCGTAGCGCTCTTCAACTTTAAAACGCGTCTCTGATGGTTTCCCTTCCTGGCTCACGCGGACAATACGCTCGCCGCTTTGCAGAATGTTCTTCAGCAATGGCGCCTGCACCACTTTCACATGGGACTGCCACTGACCGCGAACCAGCGCCAGATAATCTTTCTGCATCCCTTTTTCACGTAATTGCTCATGTAAAGAACGCAGTGCAGAGCGTTTCTTCGCCACCAGCAGTACGCCGGACGTGTCACGGTCAAGACGGTGCACCAGTTCGAGGAAACGCGCCTCCGGGCGCAGGGCTCGCAAACCCTCAATCACGCCGAAGCTCAGACCGCTACCACCATGAACAGCTGTACCTGACGGTTTATTTAGCACCAGAATGTAGTCATCCTCATAAAGGATCACATCGCTCAGGGCCGCGACTTTTTGCAGCTTAGGTGAAACGACCTCTTCTTCACGTTCTGCAACGCGCACTGGCGGAATACGCACTTCATCGCCTGCTTCGAGCTTATACTCAGGTTTCACGCGCTTTTTATTAACCCGCACCTCACCCTTACGCAAGATACGGTAGATCATACTCTTTGGCACACCTTTCAGTTGAGTGCGCAAAAAGTTGTCGATACGTTGCCCTGCTTCATCTTCGGCGATGGCAACCATTTTTACGGCTGTAGTCTCTGTTTTCATGGTTGGCGATTCTAAATATCGTCAGCCATTAGCGCCACTCATTTTTCTATGCTTATATTTACTTTTATCCGGCCTGTCCCCCGTTTCGCGCAACCGATTTGGTGGTTATTAAACCAATCACCATTCTGAAGTGAAGAAACTGTGAGTAACCGGGTGATAATTGGTAAAAGTCATCTTGCTATAACCCGGCGAGCAGTGGAATAATGAAGCTGTTTTCCGTGTTAAATCCTGGTTAAGTAAGGATGTTGACGGAATGACCAATTTTGTCTGACCGATCATCCACGCAGCAATGGCGTAAGACGTATTGATCTTTCAGGCAGTTAGCGGGCTGCGGGTTGCAGTACTTCCCGGTATAAGGATTGTTCTCTGGAGAGTTCTACCCAGGCAATTCCCCTGATAATTGCGCTGTGTTTCCGTATGAAATACAGGCAACCGACACTTTGCGCCTCTTAAGCGAGCGACAACCGTGAGGTTGGCGACGTGAATAGACACGAGGCCATCGGTTCATACCCCGGAAAGCGTCACCTTGCCCGCAGCTTTGTCGTCAATGTAAGAATAACGAGTAAGTTACGATGAAAAGAATGTTAATCAACGCAACTCAGCAAGAAGAGTTGCGTGTCGCCCTTGTGGATGGGCAGCGCCTGTACGATCTGGATATCGAAAGTCCTGGACACGAACAGAAAAAAGCGAACATTTACAAAGGTAAAATCACCCGCATTGAACCAAGCCTTGAAGCTGCATTTGTCGATTACGGTGCTGAGCGTCACGGTTTCCTCCCTCTGAAAGAAATCGCCCGCGAATATTTCCCTGCAAACTACAACTCTCATGGCCGTCCAAACATCAAAGATGTTCTGCGTGAAGGTCAGGAAGTTATCGTACAGATTGATAAAGAAGAGCGTGGCAATAAAGGCGCCGCACTGACTACCTTTATCAGCCTGGCAGGGAGCTATCTGGTTCTGATGCCAAACAACCCGCGCGCGGGTGGTATCTCTCGCCGTATCGAAGGTGATGATCGTACCGAGCTGAAAGAAGCGCTGGCAAGCCTCGAATTGCCTGATGGCATGGGGCTTATCGTGCGTACCGCAGGCGTAGGCAAATCTGCCGAAGCATTGCAGTGGGACCTGAGCTTCCGTCTGAAGCACTGGGAAGCCATCCAGAAAGCAGCGGAAAGCCGCCCTGCTCCATTCCTGATCCACCAGGAAAGCAACGTTATCGTGCGTGCCTTCCGTGATTACCTGCGTCAGGACATCGGTGAGATTCTGATCGATAACCCGAAAGTGCTTGAACTGGCGCGCCAGCACATTGCCGCATTGGGTCGTCCGGATTTCACCAGCAAAATTAAACTGTACACCGGTGAAATCCCGCTGTTCAGCCACTATCAGATTGAATCCCAGATTGAGTCAGCCTTCCAGCGCGAAGTGCGTCTGCCATCCGGTGGTTCTATCGTTATTGATACCACTGAAGCGCTGACCGCTATCGATATCAACTCCGCGCGTGCAACACGCGGCGGCGACATCGAAGAGACTGCCTTCAATACCAACCTTGAAGCCGCTGATGAAATCGCCCGCCAGCTCCGCCTGCGTGACCTGGGTGGTCTGATTGTTATCGACTTCATCGATATGACCCCGGTTCGTCACCAGCGCGCGGTTGAAAACCGTCTGCGTGAAGCGGTGCGCCAGGACCGTGCGCGCATCCAGATTAGCCATATCTCGCGTTTCGGCTTGCTGGAGATGTCCCGTCAGCGTCTGAGCCCATCTCTGGGTGAATCCAGCCATCACGTCTGCCCGCGTTGCTCCGGCACCGGTACCGTGCGTGATAACGAATCTCTGTCCCTCTCTATCCTGCGTCTGATCGAAGAAGAAGCACTGAAAGAGAACACCAAAGAGGTTCACGCCATTGTTCCTGTGCCAATTGCGTCCTACCTGCTGAACGAAAAACGTGCAGCGGTAAGTGCCATCGAAGCACGTCAGGGTGGCGTTCGCTGCATTATCGTGCCAAACGATCAGATGGAAACCCCGCACTATCACGTGCTGCGTGTCCGTAAAGGCGAAGAGACAACCACGCTCAGCTACCTGCTGCCGAAGCTGCATGAAGAAGAGATGGCTCTGCCTTCCGATGAAGAGCCTGCCGAGCGCAAATTGCCTGAGCAACCTGCGTTAGCCACCTTTATCATGCCTGAAGCACCACCTGAAACGGCGCTGGAAAAACCTGCTGCAAAACCTGCGGCACAGAAACCAGCAGCTACAGTGGAAAAAACCCAACCGGATCAACCTGGTCTTCTGAGCCGCTTCTTTGGCGCGTTGAAGAAAATGTTTGCCGGCGAGGAAGCTCAACCAGAGCAACCGAAAGAAGAGCCAAAAGCAACCAAGCCTGAGCGTCAGCAGGACCGTCGCAAGCGTCAGAACAATCGCCGTGATCGTAATGATCGCAACGACCGTAATGACCGCAGCGAGCGTCGTGACAACCGTTCAGACAACGGTGAAGGCCGTGAACAACGCGAAGACAACCGTCGCAACCGTCGCGAGAAACAACAGCAAAATGTTGAAGATCGTGAAATTCGCCAGCAGGCGGGCGATGAGTCAGAGAAGAGCAAACAGCGTGACGACCAGCAGCCGCGCCGCGAACGTAATCGTCGTCGTAACGACGAGAAACGTCAGGCACAGCAAGAAGTCAAAAACCTGAACCGTGAAGAGCCTGTTGAACAGCAGGACGGCGAGCAGGAAGAACGGACTCAGGTTATGCCGCGTCGTAAGCAGCGTCAGCTTGCGCAGAAAGTACGCTTCACCTCCGAAGCTACCGAAGAGTCAACCATTGTCGCCGCTGAAACAAGCGAGAACACAACCGGTACCCAACTAGCAAAAGTTGATCTGCCGGCTGTGGTAGAAAACACGGTTGAGCAGGATGAAAACGGTGAAAACCGCGATAATGCCGGTATGCCGCGTCGTTCACGTCGTTCTCCACGCCATCTGCGCGTCAGTGGTCAGCGTCGCCGTCGTTATCGTGACGAGCGTTACCCTGCCCAGTCGCCAATGCCATTAGCCGTGGCATGCGCATCACCTGAAATGGCATCCGGTAAAGTCTGGATCCGCTATCCGGTCGCTCGTCCGGAGCAGGTTGTGGAACAACAGCTGGTAACAGAAGAGTTGATTGCGCCAGTCGCAGCCGTGGAAGAAACCGTAGCTGAAGCAGCCATCGTGGTAGAACCGCAAATTATTGAGGTTGAAACCCCACATGCCGTGACGGTAGAAACCACGCATCCGGAAGTGATTGCCACCCCGGTTGATGCTGCACCGCAGCTGATCGCTGAAGAAGATACCGTAGTGGCAGAAGAGGTTGCAGAAGAAGTACAGCCTGCAGCTGCTGTAGAAGATACCGCAGAAATCATGGCCGAAACCGTCACTGAAAATGTGGTTCAGGATGTTGAGATTGTAGCTGAACCTGTTCGTGCAGCCGAAGAAGTGAAAGTACCTGAGGTGAAACCAGAGCCGGTTGTTTCTGCGCCAGCCTCTGCTCATGTTGCGACAGCTCCTATGACGCGTGCTCCGGCACCTGAGTACGTGCCTGAAACTCCGCGTCACAGTGACTGGGTACGCCCTGCTTTCAACTTCGAAGGCAAAGGCTCAGCAGGTGGTCACAGTGCAACGCATCAGGCGACTGCACCGGCGACTCGCCCGCGCTCTGTCGAGTAACGGCATCGAAAGTAAAAAGCCGACCTCCGGGTCGGCTTTTTTATTGCTTGTTTACAGGCTTTCTCATTCCGGCAATGTCCGGCATCACCTGTTTCATCATCTCAAGAAAACGACGTAAACGCGCCGGATAGTATCGCGACCAGGGGTAAACCAGATGAACGGGCAGAGCCGCAGGTTGCCACTCCGGAAGAAGATGAACCAGGCGTCCTTTCTCAATATCCTCTTTCACCGTCCAGCTGGAGACCATCGCGACACCAAGCCCAGTCAGTACCGTATTGCGTGCCACGTACAAACTGTCAGTACTGAGACGCGGTGTAATGGCGATACGTGTTGGCTGTGCCGAGCCGTCAAATAACTCTATATGGCGCTGATAAAAGGTACTGATGGCGATCCAGGGGAGTGCCTGCAAATCCTCTGGCTTTTTGACCTCCGGAAAACGCGCCAGCAGTGCCGGGGATGCCACGACGGAGCGCGGTACCTCTGCCAGTTGCACAGATACGGTCGCCGGATCGACCTCAGCACCCACGCGGATCGCGCAGTCAATGTTGTCACTCAGGAAATCTACCGACCTGTCATGCAACATCCACTCAACGGACAACTGTGGATAACGATGCAAAAATTCGGTTAATGGCTTCAGAAACTGGTCCTGCCCAAAGGCATGCGGTGCACGCACCCGTAATACCCCCACCGGTTCATCCTCAGCCTGTCCAACTTCATCTTCAAGTGCCAGCCAGCTGTCAATCACGCGCCGGGCGTGTTGATAGCAGCGCTCACCATCGTCAGTAAGCCGGGTCGCATGGGTTGTACGCAGCAGCAAGCGAGCCCCCAGCAGGGTCTCCAGAGACTGCAAACGTCGGCTAACCGTGGCCTGAGTGGTTGAAAGCTGCCTTGCCGCTGCTGATAACGACCCAGTTTCAACGATACGAACAAACGTGCGCATCAATTCCACTCTGTCTAAACGCTCAACTCGTTTCATATACCTCCCTGACATACGTTTAACGTATAAGCGTTTTACCACCGGGCTGGCTACCCTCGCAAGGCAGACTGATAAAAAATAGCCCCACACGACGAATGAGGAACATCTTATGAACACAACGACTTCCCCCCACGCTGCCAGCCGCTGGGTGATTTTCATGCTAGCACTGGGCGCTGGCTTTAGCGTGGCATCCATCTATTACGCACAGCCCCTTCTTCCGCTAATGGGTGCCGACCTTCATCTGAGCATTGAAGGCATGGGGTTAGTACCAACCTTAACTCAGGCAGGTTATGCGCTCGGCATTCTGTTTCTGCTTCCACTGGGCGATCGTCATGACCGCAGGACATTAATCCTGATTAAAAGCGCGGCGCTGGCGCTGTTCCTGCTGGGCTGTAGCCTGACCGGGCAACTCCATTCCCTGTTGCTGGCAAGTTTACTTATCGGTATGGCCGCCACCATGGCACAAGATATCGTTCCGGCTGCGGCTATTCTCGCGCCGGAAGGGAAGCTGGGTAAAACCGTGGGTACGGTGATGACGGGGCTGCTGATGGGCATCTTATTGTCGAGAACTGTTAGCGGTGTGGTGGGAGAAGCCTTTGGCTGGCGCGTCATGTACCAACTGGCTGCGGTGAGCATTGCGTTCATCGGGGTGATGATGTGGATTGTACTTCCCCGTTTCGCCATTCACTCCACACTGAGCTACCCCGCGCTGATGCGTTCTATGGAACATCTGTGGCGTCGTTATCCGGCATTGCGCCGTGCAGCGCTGGCACAGGGTTTTCTGTCGATTGCCTTTAGTGCCTTCTGGTCCACGCTGGCGGTCATGCTGCTGGAACGCTATCACCTTGGCAGTGCCGTAGCCGGTGGTTTTGGTATTGCGGGTGCAGCAGGTGCATTAGCCGCACCGCTGGCGGGTGGACTGGCGGATAAACTGGGAGCCGGAAAAGTCACACAGCTTGGCGCATTACTTGTGACTGTCTCGTTTGCCCTGATGTTCCTGATGCCTGCTTTGGGAACTCATGGGCAACTGATTCTGATTGCCATCTCTGCCGTTGGGTTCGATCTGGGTCTGCAGTCTAGTCTGGTGGCCCATCAGAATCTGGTCTACAGCCTTGAACCACAGGCCCGGGGACGCCTTAATGCTCTGCTCTTTACCGTTATCTTTATCGGCATGGCACTGGGCTCCGTCTTAGGCAGTAATATCTACTCGCTGGCGGGCTGGACGGGCGTGGTCGCTCTGGCAACCGTCTGTGGTGTCATTGCGCTGGGGATCCGTCTGATAGAAAGCGCACGTGTCGCCTCCATACAGGCAGAAGTTGCATAAAAAAAATGCCCAATCCAGATGGATTGGGCAACAGAACATACCCTGGCTAAGGACATGTTCCAGGAGGTCAAGATGTTATTTGTTCAGCTGGAACAGAGACATGCCCTGCATATCGCTAAACGCTTTATAAGACGCCTGCAAGGCCGCCTGCTGCATGGTGTAAGAGGAAATTGCCGCATTCCAGTCAACGTCCACAAGATCACTCATTTGTGCAGTCTGAGAGAGCGAGCGGTCATTACTCAATGTGTTCAGTTTATCAAGTTCGTTAAGCTTGGTACCCAAATCGGCCCGTACGGTTAATACATTATCAAGCGAGTTACGTAACCCCCGGTTTGCAACATCAATAGCTGCATTCTCCTGATCAACCTTCGCTTGATCGTCACCAACAGGTGTGTTCAACGATGTGATAGCGTTATCCAGTATCTTGAACAAATTCTTTTCCGGCGTTCCACCACCCGGCTCCGGTGTTGCATTGCTGGTAAACGTGGCAAAAACCTCTAATCCAGTGTGGCTAATCTGCATATTTCGCGCAGAATCTACCTGTTGGTTAATCGGGGTTGTACCGCCGATATAATTGCCGCTGGTTTGGTCAAAAGCGACATTCTCCGTCTTATAACCTGCAAAGATATATCGCCCATTACCGTCAGTGCTGTTGGCGAGGTTCATCAACTGATCGCGGATCCCTTGCAAGTCCGTCGCCAGAGATGCCCGATCGCTATCACTTAATGTTCCGTTTCTGGCATAAACAACTTTTTCCTGAGCACTCTGAATGGCCGTTGTAACCTGGGAGAGGACACTCTCTTCAAGTGACACTTTCTGAGTTGCAAAGGTACGCGCAAGATCGAATTGGCTATTCTGCGCCTGAGCCTGAGACAGAACAATCGCCTGCGATGCCGCGATAGGATCATCCGACGGACGATTGACACGCTTACCGGTGGACATTTGCTCCCCGTAGTTCAGCCACTTGCTCTGGGAATCGGTGATCCCCCGCATGTTCTGGTCGTACATCATCTGGGTGCTAATACGCATTGTTCACCTCAACCTTATCGAATGTTGATAATTGCATCGAAGAGCGTACTGGCAGTCTGGAGAACCTGCGCATTGGCCAGGTAATACTGCTGATAACGCTGTAAATTGCCATACTCTTCGTCGAGGTTTACCCCAGAGATGGACTGCTGCTGCTTAGTTAACTGTGTTTCCACATTCGCTTTCGTCTGGCTGCTCACTTTCAGTGACGCCGTTGAGCTACCGACAGTACTGACGAGAGAAGCATACGCATCGTTGAAGGTTTTGTTTCCACCCACCACTTTGGCGTTTTGCAGATCAAGCAGTTTTTGACCGTTACGGTTGTCACTCTCACCGCCGTTCTGCACCGATGCCATCGCCAGTTTAGACTCGTCACTGATTGCCAGATCCATGTTCATGATGACATTGGATACAGGCTTCACGGTGAAACTGTCTTTGGTGTTTGCTGTGCCGCTCACATTGACGTTAAGACCGTCAAACGACAGATTGCCGCTTGCATCCGGGCTCATCGTAAAGCTGGTTTTATCGGAAGTACGGGTGACCGTCCAGTCGGTGCCATTAAATTGCAGTTTGTAGTCTGTTGCCTGGACTTGTTTGCTGTCCGTTACAGAAGCCGTGACAACGGCCGAACCGCCATTCTTGCTATTGGACAGAACCGCCGGAGAACCGAAGTCAAACAGCTTACCGCCCGCATCACCGTTTGCATCAAAACCGGCTTCATGCTGCGTGTTCATTGCATCGGCAAAGGCCAGTGCCATTTGGTTCAGGGTGTTACGGGCTTTATCCAGATCTTCATTACGGAATGTCAGCAAACCGCCTAAAGAGCCGGTGGTGATCATCTTTTCCGGGATCTCAATATTACCCGCAACATCGTCGACATAGGCGACGGTCGTACGAGCCGGATCTGCGCTCGACTTAACGGCCGCCAGTTGGTTGGCTTTGCTGCCCTGCACCAGGCTGTAACCGTTGCCGAAAGAGATGTTAAACGTACCACTATCCTGAACAGAAACTTCCACACCTACGATTTTGTTCAGCTCGCTGACTAACTGATCGCGCTGGTCGAGCAGATCGTTAGGGGAAGCGCCCGCACCGACACCAGTCAGACGGGAAATCTGATCGTTCAGATTCGCAATCTGTTTGGCGTAGTTGTTGATCTGAGAAACGCTGCTCGAAATCGCGGTATTTACCTGAGAATCCTGATCGCGAAGATATTGATCGTTGGTTTTAAACTGATTGACAAGACCATCTGCCTTTCCCAGCACCGTCTGGCGTGCAGCAGGATCTTCCGCGTTGCTTACCAGCGTTTGCAGGCTCTTGAAGAAGTCCTGCAACGTCGTAGAGAGCGAGTTGGTCGTATCGGACAGCACATCGTCGATCTTTGACATCTGCTGATAGCGCGTCGTCAGACCGCTGCTCTGCGTCTGCGCGGCACGCAACTGGTTGGTGATGAATGCGTCATACTCACGCTGGACACCGGAGACATAAACCCCGTTACCCACCCAGCCACCGCCGGTCAGCGTGCTGTTAGAGGCGCCCAGCACCGTGGTCTGGCGGGTGTAACCTGCCACGTTATAGCTTGAAATATTATTACTGACGGTATTGAGTGCCGACTGCGCAGCACTGAGGCCACTCATGGCGCTGTTAATCAAACTGGACATGGGGGTTCCTTTTATACGTTCAGACACGAGTCCTGATGAAGGTTATCGGCAACCTCCACCGGGACTTGAGAACTTTCAGAACAGATTTTCGATATCTGTGCTATAGGCTTTGCTGACCTTTTCGCCCATGGATTTCAGCTGCTGGATCATACTGGTGAGCTTACGCGCATAGTTCGGGTCGGTCGCGTAACCTGCGTTTTGCAGGGCCTGAGCACCCTGCTCCGCCGTCGCCGCCTGGGTAACAGCGGTATAACGCGGATTTCGGCTCAACAGCCCCACATAATCGGACAACGCTTCCAGATAAGAGCTGTACACGCGGAATTTTGCTTTAACCTTCACCGCCGCACCGTTCTCGTATTCGGTGGTCGTGATCTCCGTTGTTGGCCCCTTCCAGCCGGAAGTCGCCTTCACGCCGAAGATGTTAAAGCTCGGTTCACCGTTCTCCTTTCGGATTTGGCGCTGACCCCAGCCCGATTCCAGCGCGGCCTGCGCCAGAATCAGGTGATGTGGAACACCGCTCTGTTCACTGGCAAGTCGCGCAGGCAGTGAAAGCTGCGCCAGGAAGTCTTTGCTGTCACCGGAGAGGGGTTCATCACCGCCCCCCGTTGTTTTCGGGATCGCCTTACGCACCATTTGTGTCAGCGCCTGGTTCTGATAACTGGTCACCGTTTCCAGGTCGAACTTCATCGGCACTTGCTGCGTCTGCTCTTGCGGCTGAATACCTTGCGCGGCTTCGGTCTGTTTCACAATCATGTCAGCCAGACCGAGACCTTTACCGGCAGTCATCTGCTGCGCAATCTGCTGGTCATACATGCTGGTGTACAGACGCGTTGAATCGCTGCTGAACATCCCGTCTTTCGGCAGGGTTTCACGCATGCTTTTCAACATCATCTGTACAAACATCCCTTCCACCTGGCGGGCAACCGGGCGGATATTCGCCGCCGGGTCTTTACCTGCTTTGGTTTTCAGTTCGTTGAGCGACTGGGCGTCCCAGGCGGCACTGGTCAACAGTTTGCTATCGGTCAGCATTAGATGATTTCCAGTTTGGCACGCAAACAGCCCGCGCTTTGCATGGATTGCAGAATGGACATCAGATCCATCGGCGTTGCACCCAGGGCGTTCAGGGCACGCACCACGCTGTTCAGGTTGGCGCTGGAGCGAACGCTCTGCAACGACCCACCGCTCTGACGCATATCAATCTGCGTTTGCGGTGTCACCACCGTCTGACCACCACCAAATGGCGTATTCGGTTGACTCACGTTCGCGGAGCGGTTCACCGTCACAGAGAGGTTACCCTGTGCCACAGCACAGCTATCCAGAGAGACTTCCCGGTTCATCACTACCGAGCCCGTACGGGAGTTAATAATCACCTTCGCATCCTGTACCGGGACATTCACTTCCATATTCTGGATATCGGCCAGCATGCGTACCTGGTTGCTGCTACCGGTGGAGGTACGGATCTGCACGGTGCGCGCATCCAGTGCCGTTGCATTACCGTAACCGCGGCTGCGGTTGATGGTATCGGCAATTTGCTGCGCCATGGTGAAGTCTTCATTATTCAGCTGCAGGTTGATGGTGTTGCCCGCGCCAAACTGAGTCGGCAACTCACGCTCAATGATGGCACCGTTGGTGATACGTCCGCCGTTCAACTGGTTCACCTGCACACTGCTCCCGCCAGCAGAAGCACCCGCCCCGCCGACCAGAATGTTCCCCTGCGCCAGGGCATACACCTGGCTGTCGACGCCTTTTAGTGGCGTCATTAACAGCGTACCGCCACGCAGACTTTTGGCGTTACCCATGGAGGAAACCACCACGTCAATGGTCTGCCCCTGACGCGCAAACGCCGGGTAGGAGGCGGTGACCATAACGGCGGCAACGTTTTTCAGCTGCATGTTGGTTCCCGCCGGGACCGTAATACCGAGCTGGGAAAGCATGTTGTTCAGGCTTTGGGTGGTGAAAGGCGTCTGGGTGGTCTGGTCACCCGTACCATCCAGACCAACCACCAGGCCATAGCCAATCAGTGAGTTTTCGCGTACGCCCTGAACACTGGTGAGATCGCGAATACGGTCAGCCTGGGCAAACGTTGCCACCAGCGCCAGCGCCACGGCGAAGATCGATTTAAACATGGGTCACCTCGCTTACATCGGCGATAAATTAAGGAAGAAGCGTTGCAGCCAACCCATATTTTGCGCTTCGTTGATGTAGCCGTTACCGACGTACTCAATGCGCGCATCCGCCACCTGGGTGGACGGAACAGTGTTGGTGCCGCTGATGGTGCGAGGGTTTACCACGCCCGAGAAGCGGATGAATTCAGTGCCCTGATTGATAGCAATCTGTTTTTCACCCACAACATGTAAGTTGCCGTTAACCAGAACCTGGTCAACCGTTACCGTCAGCGTGCCGCTGAAGGTATTGCTGGCGTTCGCGCCACCTTTACCGTTAAAGGTATTGCCACCAGAGGCATCCACATCCGCACGCGCATTGCCGAACAGGCCTTGCAGATAACGTGGAACGGTGTCGAAGCCAAAATTCGTTTTGCCATCGCGGCTGGCGTTCGCCGACGAGCTTTTACTCGCACTGACGTTTTCCTGCAGCACAATGGTCAATGTATCGCCGACATTACGTGGACGACGATCTTCAAACAGCGGCTGATAACCGTAGTTAATCGGCTGCGCGGTCTGGAAAATGGAGCCGTTTACTACTGGCGCCGGGCCAGGAACGGGTTGGGCAGTCGTCGCACCCTGGACCAATGGTTTGGACGGGATCCAGGCACACCCGCTGAGAGTGACAGCCAGAACAGTCAGTATCGGATAACGAAACGCCGCGTTTTTTTGCATTGCCTTCATCTTCGAAAACAGGGAGCCGGTGCGGTATTTACCGCACCGGACTACACCTTAGAGTTGCGTCAGTTTCTGCAGCATCTGATCGGTCGTCGATACTGCTTTACTGTTAATTTCATACGCGCGCTGGACCTGGATCATATTCACCAGTTCTTCCGCCACGTTCACGTTGGAGGTTTCAACATAACCCTGGTACAACAGACCCGCCCCGTTCAGACCTGGGGTGCTCTCATTTGGCGTACCGGAGGATTGTGTTTCGGTGTAGAGGTTCTCACCAATGCTTTCCAGACCAGTATCGTTCATGAAGGTGGTCAGGTTGAGCTGGCCAACCTGAACAGGCGCAGCCTGGCCTTGTTGGGTCACACTGACGACGCCGTCACGCCCGATGGTAATGCTCAGGGCGTTCGCCGGGATGGTAATCGCAGGCTGAACCTGGAAACCACCTGCCGTGACCAACTGACCATTCTGATCAACCTGGAATGAACCGTCGCGGGTATAGGCAGAGGTCCCGTCAGGCAACTGCACCTGGAAGAAGCCCTGGCCTTTGATTGCCACGTCTTTACTGTTGTTGGTCTGAGACAGGTTGCCCTGGCTGTGCAGACGTTCGGTGGCCACCGGACGAACACCGGTACCGATCTGCAGACCCGATGGCAGCGTCGTTTGCTCAGAAGACTGCGCACCCGGCTGACGGATGGTTTGATAAAGCAAATCTTCGAAAACGGCGCGCTGGCGCTTGAAACCGTTGGTGCTTACGTTTGCCAGGTTGTTGGCAATCACATCCATGTTGGTTTGCTGCGCGTCCAGGCCAGTTTTCGCGATCCATAAAGAACTGATCATAAGGAGTCCTGTTAACTCATAGCCAGAAGTTGGTTAGCCTTTCCCGCGTTTTCATCCACGCTGCTGATGATCTTCATCTGCATTTCAAAACGGCGGGCGCTGGCAATCATGTCGCTCATGGCGGCTACCGGCTTAACGTTACTGCCTTCCAGCACGCCAGACATCACACGGATGCTCGGATCGGCCTGTAATGTGGCACCACGTGTGGCCTGGGCTGCCTGGGTCAGACGGAACATGCCGTCGTCACCACGCTGCACCTCTTTGCCTTCCGCTTTGACCAGTTTCAGACGACCGACGGGCGCAACGGTATTAGCCGGATCGCCCGGGTTCAGCGCCGAAATGGTGCCGTCAGCAGCGATAGTCAGCTCCGAGCCTTCTGGCACGGTCAGCGGACCCGCTTCACCCATTACCGGGTGACCCTGAATCGTTAACTGGCCCGTCGCGCTCACCTGGATATTCCCGTTACGGGTATAACCTTCGCCACCGTCAGCGGTTTGCACTGCCAGCCAACCGTCCTGCTGCAGAGCAACATCCAGCGGGCGTGACGTGTAATCCATCTGCCCTGGCGTCATATCTGCGCCAGGAGTAGATGCCGTAACCAGCGTACGCGTTGGCAGAGACAGCCCTTCTACCGGCACCGCACGCAGCGCATTAAGCTGGGCACGAAAACCCGGTGTCGAGGCGTTTGCCAGGTTGCTGGCCGTAACGGCTTGCTGATTGAGCGTCTGACTTGCCGCGCCCATCGCGGTATATATTGCGTGATCCATTGCGCTTTCCTGTTAGCCGCTTAACGCAGGTTAACCAGCGTGTTGAGGATCTGGTCCTGGGTTTTGATGGTCTGCGCGTTCGACTGATAGTTACGCTGTGCGACGATCATGTTCACCAGTTCTTTACTCATATCCACGTTGGAGGCTTCCAGCGCGCCGTTAGTCAGCTTGCCGAAGTTACCGGTACCTGCGGTACCCAGCAGCGCCACACCAGAAGACTGGCTGGCAGACCAGACGTTGTCGCCTTCCGATTTCAGACCTTCGTTGTTAGCGAAGTTAGCCAGTACGATCTGCCCCAGAACCTGAGTCTGTTCGTTGGAGTAGTTCCCCACAACGGTGCCATCATCGTTAATCTGATAGCTCACCAGGTCGCCCGGCTTGAAGCCGTTCTGGCTGGTCGCCACAATATTGTTCGCACCGGTATTCTGCTGCATGGAGTTCGCAAAACTCATCGCGAAGGTCGCTGGGGTCGCACCGGGTATGGTCGCGGTAGTTAAGTTGACGTTACCACCACCGGTCAGCGAACCGTTGTTATCGAAGGTCAGCGTGGTCGCCAGTGTCGCCGCGCTACCTGCTACGCTACCGTCCTGGGAATACACTTTCCAGGAGTTAGCGGGCGCAGCATCTTTGACGTAAAACAGGTTCATGTTGTGCGCATTACCCTGGCTATCAAAGACGGTCACAGTCCCTTTTTTGTTATAGGTATCCGGGTTAGTAGGGTCGAATGCCACCGTTGGCGCGGTATCGGTGGAGTTAAGGTTGATCTGCTGGGAAGCCGTGCTCGTCGACTTAGCTGCCATCAGCGTGGTTGGGATAGTGATCGCCTGTGGGTTAGCACCAGTTTGGACTTTTGATGGTGTGCCAGCTACCGGATAACCCGTCAGCTGCATACCCTGCATGTTGACCAGCGTGCGGTTTTCGTCGAGCTTGAATTGACCGTTACGGCTGTAGAACACAGAACCGTTGGAATCGACCATACGGAAGAAACCGTTCTGGCTGATCGCAACGTCCAGACCACGACCAGTGTTGGTGGTGGTGCCGTCGGTAAAGTCCTGAGTGATGCCCGCAACTTTGACGCCCAGGCCAACTTTGGAACCGGCAAACATGTCTGCAAATGAGGCAGAACCGGATTTAAAACCATAGGTCGCGGAGTTGGCGATGTTGTTGCCAATGACATCCAGGTTGGTGGCCGCAGCATTCAGGCCGCTGACCGCTTGAGAAAAGGCCATGACTTACTCCTGATAAGTGTTAAGGCTTAGATAATCTGCCGAACTTCGTCGAGTGTGGTGGTACCAGAGGTACCCAAATCCAGTTTGTTGCCGTCGCTTCCTTTAATCACGCCCTGGACCAGCGCGAACTGCAGCGGCTGCGCCACCAGCTGGGTTGTCCCGTTGCTGGCGCTAATCGCCACTTTATAGGAACCGTTTGGTGCTTTGGTGCCGTCGGTCAGGGTGCCATCCCAGGTAAAGGTGTGAACGCCCGCCTTCAGCTCGCCAATATCAATGGTACGGACAACCGCGCCAGTGGAATCCGTGATCGTGGCGGTGACCTTCTCAGCCGCCTGCTGGAGCTCAACACCAAACGGTGTGGTGGTCGTTGTGGTGTTGCCTTCGGTGGTGCTGGAGCCCGCCAGAATGGTGGTACCCGGGATCATTACCCCATGACCAATCAGGCTCGCGGCCTGCAGAGACTGGCTGCTACTAATCTGACCAGATACGGAACCGAGGGTGGTATTGAGTTTCTCAATGCCGCTAACGGTGCTGATCTGCGCAAGCTGCGTGGTCAGTTCGTTATTTTGCATTGGGTTCGTGGGATCCTGGTTCTTAAGCTGCGCCACCAGCAGCGTCAGAAAGCTGCCCTGAAGATCGGCGGCATTACTCCCGGTGAGGGAGTTAGAACCCGTCGTACTCTTTGTGTTGTTAACACCCGAGTTCGTAGGATCATTCACATTTACGGCGATGGACATGCATGTCTCCTTTACTGGCCGAGAGTGAGTGTTTTGAGCATCATGCTCTTCACGGTATTAAGCACTTCGACGTTGGCCTGGTAACTACGGGAAGCCGACATGGAGTTCACCATCTCACCCACCACATCCACATTAGGCATTTTCACGTATCCGTTAGCATCCGCGAGTGGGTTGCCGGGCTCATACACCAGCTTATCCGGTGCCTGGCTCTCTACCACATCAGACACTTTCACGCCGCCCGTTGCCGCGCCAGGCGCCGCATCAACCTGGAAGACAACCTGTTTGGCACGATAAGGCTGGCCGTCTGGTCCAGTCACGCTGTCGGCGTTCGCCAGGTTACTGGCAGCCACGTTCAGACGTTTGGACTGCGCGGTTAACGCCGAACCGGCGATATCAAAAATATTCAGCAAGGCCATCTATCAGTTGCCCCCCTGCAGGACGCTCATCATGCCTTTGATTTGTCCGCCGAGTAGGGTCAGGCCTGTCTGATATTTCAGGCTGTTATCGGCAAACTGTGTACGCTCCCGGTCCATATCCACGGTGTTACCGTCGAGTGAGGGCTGATCGGGAATGCGATAAAGTAAATCGGTCGTTGGCGCGGTCATCGCCTGAGCAGGAATATGGCGAGAGGATGTCATCGCGAGTGCAACACCCGTTCCTTCGGCACGTCCACGCTCCATCACCTTTTTGAGTTCACTGGAAAAATCAATATCGCGCGCCTGATACCCCGGTGTATCGGCGTTGGCGATGTTGGCGGCTAAAATCTCCTGCCGCTGGGCGCGTAAATTGAGCGCTTCCTGCTGAAAACGTAACGCGGCGTCGAGTTTATCGAGCATGTCTCCTCCGCTGATGGCAAAATTTCAGTTCACAGCTTAAATCTCACCCGGTCTCCCCTATCGACGGAATAAGCGCAAAATGCGTCGCTATTTATTCCGTTGATGCAAAACCACTGCAGGTAGAATTCACTCAATTCTGGAAACGGTGGAACTTGCGATGCAAACGTTAAAACGTGGCCTGGTGGCAACTTTCTTGCTGTTTAGCCCTCTGGTGCAGGCCGAAGGCTTACAGGATCAACTGACGGCTTTTTTCGCTGAAAAGCTGACGGGCTTTAGCGATGACGTTACCGTTACCGTACGCACACCACCGAATCTCTACCCCACATGTGAACAGCCGTCATTCAGCGTCACGGGGACCACGAAGCTGTGGGGGAATGTGAATGTGCTGGCACGTTGCGCCAACGAAAAACGCTATTTACAGGTTGCAGTTCAGGCGACGGGCAATTATGTTGTCGCCGCCGTGCCCATTGCTCGTGGTAGCGCACTTCAGACAAACAGCGTGACGTTAAAACGCGGCCGTCTGGATCAGTTGCCGCCACGAACCATGCTGGAAATCAACCAGGCACAGGACGCCGTCAGCCTGCGCGATGTCGCACCCGGCCAGCCGATACAGCTCTCAATGCTGCGCCAGGCATGGCGGGTAAAAGCGGGTCAACAGGTGATGGTTGTTGCCAATGGAGATGGCTTTAGTATCAACAGTGAAGGGAAAGCGTTAAATAATGCCGCGGTGGCGCAAAACGCCCGCGTCAGAATGACCTCAGGCCAGGTGGTTAGCGGAACCGTCGATTCTGATGGGAATATTCTGATTAACCTATAATCTTTTTAAAGATTTCGCGACGCTTGCCGATAAATATTCAACTAATGATGATGTCAGGCGCAAACGCCGCGAACCCTCGATGAGGACAACACTATGAGCATTGATCGTACATCAGCCCTGAAGCCGGTAAGCGCTGTACAACCTCGCGAAACGAATGACACGCCAGCGCAGAAAACGCGTCTGGAAAAACCGTCAACGTCCAACAGCACCAGCGTGACCCTGAGCGACGCGCAGGCAAAACTGATGCAGCCAGGCAGCAACGATATCAATATGGAACGTGTTGAAGCGCTGAAAACGGCTATTCGTAACGGTGAGCTGAAAATGGATACCAGCAAAATTGCTGATGCCCTGATTCAGGAAGCACAGAGTTTCTTACAGAGTAACTAACCGTATGAGTCGACTGTCAGAAATACTGGATCAAATGACGGTTGTCCTGAACGACCTGAAAACGGTAATGGACGCAGAGCAACAGCATCTCTCTTCCGGTCACATTAACGGTAGCGCGTTGCAGCGTATTACTGAAGATAAAAGTTCGCTTCTGGCGACACTGGATTATCTGGAGCAACAACGCCGCGCAGAGCAAGATCCTAAGCGCAGTGCAAATGACGATATTGTTGAACGCTGGCAGACTATTACTGAAAAAACCCGGCACCTGCGCGATCTCAACCAGCATAATGGCTGGCTGCTTGAAGGGCAGATAGAGCGTAATCAGCAAGCGCTTGAGGTGTTGAAACCGCATAAAGAAACCGGACTGTACGGTGCGGATGGTCAGACTGCTACTGCACGTATTGCGGGTGTTAAAAAGATTTCGATTTGAAGCAGCAGCGACAAATCATGCAGTGGGGAGCACCATAAGGTGAACTCCCCTTTTGGCGTTTATGCCGTACGACGGGTGAATTCTTTCACCTTGAATCCCAACACCGCGAGCGTGGCAAAGTAAGCCACTACACCGACCAGCACCACGGCCATCAGCCGCATCAGCCGGTATGGCATGGTTCCCAGAGACCACTCTGGCATGACATACATCATGCCAAGTAACGCCGCTGACATCACCAGCACCGCGATGATCAGACGCACAAGGAAACGAGACCAACCCGGCTGCGGCGTGAAGATATCCTGCTTGCGCAGCTGCCAGTACAACAGCCCGGCATTCAGACAAGCGGCCAGACCGATAGACAATGACAAGCCTGCATGCTTCAGAGGACCAATAAACGCCAGGTTCATCAGTTGGGTCATAATCAGCGTCACAATCGCAATTTTCACCGGCGTTTTGATGTCCTGACGCGAGTAGAAACCTGGCGCCAGCACCTTGACGACGATCAGCCCCATTAAACCAACCGAGTAGGCTATCAGGGCGCGCTGCGTCATGGCGGCATCAAACGCGGTGAATTTCCCGTACTGGAAGAGCGACACCGTCAGCGGTTTGGCCAGAATACCCAGTGCCACTGCACTTGGCAGCGCCAGCAGGAAGCAGAGACGTAAACCCCAGTCCATCAGGCGGCAGTACTCATCATGATTACCACTGGCAAAACTCTTCGACAGCGACGGCAGCAGGATCGTCCCCAGCGCCACACCCAGTACCCCAGACGGAAACTCCATCAGACGGTCTGCGTAGTACATCCAGGAGACCGAGCCGGACACCAGGAAAGAAGCAAAAATGGTATTGATGATAAGCGAGATCTGGCTGACGGAGACGCCAAGGATCGCAGGCCCCATCTGCTTAATGACACGCATTGCACCGGCATCTTTTAGATTGATGCGTGGCAGTACCAGCATGCCAATTTTTTTCAGATGTGGCAGCTGATAAGCCAGTTGCAGCACGCCTCCCACGGTCACCGCCCATGCCAGCGCCAGGACCGGCGGGTTGAAATGCGGTGCGGCGAACAGGGCAAAGCCGATCATGCTGACGTTAAGAAACGTCGGGGCAAATGCCGGAACGGAGAAACGGTTCCAGGTGTTCAGTATTGCCCCCACCAGTGAGGCCAGCGAGATCAACAGAATATAAGGGAAGGTAATGCGCAGAAGCTGTGAGGTCAGAGCAAATTTATCTGCCGTATCGGCAAAACCAGGTGCGGTCACCATAATCACCCAGGGTGCTGCCAGCATCCCGACGACAGTCACCACGGCCAGGGCCAGCGTCAGCAACCCGGAAACATAAGAGACAAAAACGCGCGTCGCGTCCTCACCCTGCTTACTTTTATATTCCGCCAGGATCGGAACAAAAGCCTGAGAAAATGCCCCTTCTGCAAAAATACGACGCAACAGGTTTGGCAATTTGAACGCGACGAAAAAGGCGTCCGTAGCCATCCCTGCACCAAAGACCCTTGCCACAATTGCATCGCGCGCAAAACCGAGTACGCGGGAAAACATGGTCATCGAGCTGACGGCTGCCAGCGATTTTAATAAGTTCATTAATGTGAATTTCCACAACCCTACGGATTTGTAAGCCGGGTAAGCGTAAGCGTTACCCGGCGAAACCAACAACCGGCGCTTAGTCTACCCGGATTTCAACGAATTACTATCCGCAGATGTTACAGCGAATTATTCACTCATCGCCTCTCGCCAGAGCCGTTCCACAATGCGTTGCGCCATAATAGCCTGCTCTCCGGACGTTTCAGGAACCGTCTGATTTTGCACACAGGTGATAAAGTGGCGGGCACATCCTGCGAACCCGCGCTGCTCAAGGGTACTCTGCCAGCCGGGCGCCGGGAGCGTCACCACGCCGTTGCCCTTCTCTTCCCGCCACTCACGCATGTCCGTAATGTCGTAAAGCGCACCGTCAGTCACCGCCTGAACGGACTCACGCTGACTGCCCGCACGACGATGCATGCTGGTCGTTACCTGCAGATGGTCAATCGCGAAGTGATGTTCGGCATAGACCATCTCGCCCTGCTCATTCGTCAGGAGCGTCCCGCTTTGCAGTTGCGCATTGCCGTTACTGAGCCACAGCGCCGTGTCCACGACGTGCAGATAGTCATCCAGCAGCGTGAAACGTAAATCGTTTGGTCCGATACTATCGGTACGGTGTTTATCCATACGGAGCGAGGCCAGACTACCGGACTGCGCTTTCAGCTGTTGGTAAAGTGGTGCGAAGCGGCGGTTGAAACCCACCATCAGCGTCAGTTTCTTACGTGCCGCCAGCTCAATCAACCGTTCAGCATCCTGGACATTTTCAGCCAGCGGTTTATCCACACAAACATGAACCCCTGCATGGAGTAGCTCGCTCACCACCTGATAGTGGGTTGCCGTTGAGGTATGAACAAAGACCGCATCGCACTCACGGGCTAAATCCTGAAGAGAGCTGGCATAAGGGATTCGCCACGTTTCACAGATCCGCTCTGCTTTCTCGCGAGTGGGTGACCACGCCCCCTGAAGCGTCCAGTCCGTCGCCGCACCCAATACAGGTAGCCAGGCTTTTTGCGCGATGCCGCCCAGCCCTACCACGCCTACACGTAATTTATTCATCCTTAGTCTCCCAGGTGTGCCAGTAACGCATCCAGACGCTGTTTCAGTCCTGCGACCTCCTCTTCCAGCGCTGCCACACGCGTAACCAAATCATCTTGTTCAACAGTTACATCGGTTGCCAGAGACTTTACTGAAATATCGACTTCGCCGCTGAACAGATGCATATAGCGGCTTTCTCGTTTACCTGGCTCGCGCGCCAGACGCACCACATAAGGCCCCTCTTCCCGCGAGGCCAGCTCTTCCAGAACCTGCTCAACTTCCTGCATATCCGCAAACTCATGCATGCGGGAAGCGCGTGTACGCAGTTCACCCGGCGTTTGTGCCCCGCGCAGCAACAGTGTGGTGATCACCGCGACTTCTGCGGCGCTTAACTTCAGATTGCCAAATTCGGAGTTACAGAAACGCTGCTCATATTTGGTCACACGATTACCGAAGCCGCTAACGGTACGCAGGTAATGACGTTTAACCAACTCATCCAGCACGTCCTGAACCTCATGCTCACTCAGATTCATCACTGGCTCACGATTGGTTTTCTGATTGCAGGCCATCGTCACGGCATTGACAGAGAGCGGGTACTGCTCTGGCGTGGTGACTTGTTTTTCGAGTAAGCACCCAATCACGCGCGCTTCGGTACCGCTTAGCTGATATTTCATCTTTTCTCCTTAACGACCTGCAGTCCAGTCCCGGGTGGTTAATGCTGTCAGAACGTGGTCACGCCACTCTCCGTCTATCAACAGATAATCTTTGGCGTAGCCCTCTTTCTCGAACCCTAATCGCGCCAGCAAATTACCGCTACGCTGATTATGCGGCATATAGTTCGCCATAATGCGATGGATATGTTGTGTGCGCTGCATATAGCGGATTGCCACCGTTAACGCCTCGTACATCAGCCCCTGCCCCTGCCATTTCTGGCCGATGGAGTAGCCCAGGTAGCAGGCGTGAAACGATCCCCGTACCACATTGGAAAAATTGGCGATCCCGATGATCTCTTTCTCTTCGGGATCCAGCAGCGCAAAATAGAACGCACTTCCCTGCTTGTGAAATTCCGCAATCATGCTGAGGCGCGCCTGCCAGCCAGAAGGGTAACAATGGCTCTCATCCCGAACGGGTTCCCAGGGTTTTAAAAACTGGCGATTCTCGGCGTAATAGTCCGCCAGACGCCAGGCATCACGCTCATGCACCAGACGAACGACCAGCCTGTCCGTTGTCAGACGCACTTTTGGCACATTACTGCGATAGCCAAACATCGATACCACTCCTTCCCGTCACTTCTGCTTACCCATTAGCTTTACTATACCTGCGCCTGCGCCGTCTGTGAAAACAGTGACATACCATTTTGCCCTCTTTTCACCATTTTCGATGAGAACTCTCTATCAAAGCACCTTTTTGATAAAAAAATATTGTCACGTGCAGGGGTGGGAAAAAGCGGAATGACACCGCAGAATGTTAGCGTGCTCACCTTCTTATTTTCCCCGGAGGGAAAATGTCCCGCGTATCACAGGCCAGGAACCTGGGTAAATATTTCCTGCTCGTCGATAACATGCTGGTCGTGCTCGGCTTTTTTGTCGTATTCCCCCTTATCTCGATTCGTTTTGTCGATCAAATGGGCTGGGCGGCATTGATGGTTGGCATTGCGCTGGGGTTACGCCAGTTTGTCCAGCAGGGTCTCGGTGTCTTTGGCGGCGCCATCGCTGACCGCTTTGGCGCGAAACCGATGATCGTTACCGGTATGCTGCTGCGCGCGGCAGGTTTTGCCACGATGGCGGTCGCTCAGGAGCCGTGGCTGCTGTGGTTCTCCTGCTTCCTTTCCGGTATCGGAGGCACGCTATTTGATCCGCCACGTACTGCGCTGGTGGTGAAACTCATTCGCCCACAGCACAGAGGGCGTTTCTTCTCGATTCTGATGATGCAGGACAGTGCGGGTGCGGTTATTGGCGCACTGCTGGGAAGCTGGCTGCTGCAGTATGACTTCCGTCTGGTGTGCGCCGCTGGCGCGCTGCTCTTTATTCTGTGCGCACTGTTTAATGGCCTGTTCCTGCCAGCCTGGAAGCTGTCGACGGTCAAAGCGCCCGTCCGGGAAGGCCTAGGTCGTGTGCTGCGCGACAAGCGTTTTGTCACGTACGTGTTAACCCTGACGGGCTATTACATGCTCGCCGTGCAGGTGATGTTGATGCTGCCGATCATGGTTAACGACATCGCAGGAACACCTGCTGCCGTTAAATGGATGTATGCCATCGAAGCCTGCCTTTCGTTGACGCTGCTGTATCCAATTGCCCGCTGGAGCGAACGACGTTTTCGTCTGGAACATCGCCTGATGGCTGGGCTGTTCCTGATGACGCTGAGCATGATGCCGATCGGGCTAGTGAACTCTCTTCAGCAACTGTTTACGCTGATTTGCACGTTCTACATTGGTTCTGTCATTGCCGAACCCGCCCGTGAAACACTCAGTGCTTCGCTTGCGGATGCGCGTGCACGTGGCAGCTATATGGGGTTCAGCCGGCTGGGACTGGCGCTTGGCGGCGCATTAGGGTACACCGGCGGTGGTTGGTTATTTGATGCAGGTAAAGCCCTGAATCAACCCGAACTGCCCTGGATGATGCTCGGTGTGGTGGGTTTTATCACACTGCTGGCCCTGTGGTGGCAGTTCAGTCAAAAGCGCAGCGCGAGCGGCATGCTCGAGCCTGGCGCGTAGCACTTCCCTTGAGCGGGAGTACACTCCCGCTCCCATTTCTCAGCTTTTTCTGCTGGTTTCTGCAATTTCACACTGACATACTGACGTCACAGGACAGAAGCGCCGATTTTTCGTTGAGGAACACTATGAAGAAAATTTTTTTCGCCGCAGCATTGATTGTTAGCGGTCTGCTGGTGGGCTGTAACCAGCTAACGCAATACACCGTCAGTGAACAGGAAATTAATCAGGCGCTGGAAAAACATAACAATTTCTCCAAAGACATTGGCGTGCCAGGGCTGGCCGATGCACATATCGTCCTTTCCAACCTCACCAGCCAGATTGGGCGTGAAGAGCCAAACAAAGTCACTCTGTCAGGAGATGCAGATCTTGATATGTCCTCTCTCTTTGGCAACCAGAAAGCCAACATTAAGCTCAAACTGAAGGCCCTGCCCGTTTTCAACAAAGAAAAAGGGGCGATTTTCCTGCAAGAGATGGAAGTGGTCGATGCGCAGGTTTCCCCGGAGAAGATGGCTCCGGTTCTGCAAACCCTGATGCCCTATCTGAACCAGTCGCTGCGTAATTATTTTAATCAGCAACCTGCGTATGTCTTAAGTGAAGACAAGAGCAAAGGTGAAGCCCTTGCGAAAAAATATGCAAAAGGGATAGAGGTGAAACCGGGAGAAATTGTCATTCCTTTCACCGATTAACCTGAAGGGCGCTGAGGCGCCCTTTTTTTTACGGAAAAGTGTGCAAACGAAAACGTTTCCGCTTATGATTTGTGTCCGGCAAAAACAGCCATCCTAATGACTGATTCCTGACAAGCCGGAGCTTCCATGACTGCACAACCCCAGGTTCTTAAAATCCGCCGCCCAGACGACTGGCATATCCATCTGCGTGATGGCGATATGCTGAAAACCGTCGTGCCCTATACCAGCGAAATTTATGGCCGCGCGATTGTCATGCCTAACCTGGTTCCACCAGTCACCACCGTCGATGCCGCAATCGCATATCGCCAGCGCATCCTTGATGCCGTTCCCGCAGGACATGATTTCACCCCATTGATGACCTGTTACCTGACCGACTCACTGGATCCGAACGAAGTGGAGCGCGGTTTTAACGAAGGTGTATTCACCGCGGCAAAACTCTACCCGGCGAATGCCACCACTAACTCCAGCCACGGCGTCACCAGCATTGATGCCATCATGCCGGTTCTGGAACGCATGCAGAAACTGGGCATGCCGCTGCTGGTACATGGTGAAGTCACCCACGCCGAGATCGACATCTTTGACCGTGAAGCCCGCTTTATTGAGACCGTGATGGAACCGCTGCGCCAGCGACTGCCTGCGCTTAAAGTCGTGTTCGAACACATCACCACCAAAGACGCGGCAGAGTATGTGCGTGACGGCAACGATCTCATTGCCGCCACCATCACTCCTCAGCACCTGATGTTTAACCGTAACCACATGCTGGTGGGCGGCGTTCGTCCGCACCTGTACTGTCTGCCGATCCTCAAGCGCAACATCCACCAGCAGGCTCTGCGTGAGCTGGTTGCCAGCGGTTTTTCTCGCGCGTTTCTGGGCACTGATTCCGCGCCTCATGCGCGGCATCGTAAGGAAGCAAGTTGCGGGTGCGCGGGCTGTTTCAACGCCCCAACCGCCCTCGCAAGCTACGCGACCGTGTTTGAAGAGATGAACGCACTGCAGCATTTTGAAGCGTTCTGCTCCCTCAACGGCCCGCGCTTCTATGGTCTGCCGGTCAATGACACCTTCATCGAACTGGAGCGTAAAGCGAGCCTGGTTGAGGAGTCCATTGCCCTGACGGATGACACTCTGGTCCCATTCCTGGCGGGCGAAACCGTTCACTGGACAGTAAAACGCTAAATATTCAGTGCCCCTTGTTGTCAAATCGATAATATACCTGTATAAATAAACAGTATATTACACAGGGGGCATTTATGCGTATTGAAGTCACCATAGCCAAAACTACCGTCCTGCCTGTTGGCGCACTGGATGCGCTGGCAGGAGAATTATCCCGTCGTATTAACAACACCTTTCCCGACAATACAGGTGCCGTAACGGTTCGTTACGCGGCAGCAAACAACCTCTCCGTCATTGGCGGTGCGAAAGAAGATAAAGATCGCATCAGTGAAATTCTGCAAGAAACATGGGAAAGCGCTGACGACTGGTTCATCACAGATTAATACTGCTCCCTCATTGTGTTTTTTTGCCGGGTCGCCCCGGCTTTTTTTTTCACCTGAATATTCTGAAAGTTCAAATTATTCCGATATCTTCTTTAAAAATCGTGAACAAGATGGTGTTTTATTGTTCGATCAATCCTAAAAAGCAGAAAAATGTGTTGCTACCTGTTTATTTTTCCCGTCGAAACCCTTATTACTTGGTATACTGAAAAAGCTTCAGAAAAACATGCATTGAACCTCAGAGCCGTTGTCTTCTAACACGCATTAAGGGGGTTATAATGGAAAAGAATAGTGAAGTCATCCAGACCCACCCGCTTGTTGGCTGGGATATCAGTACCGTAGATAGCTACGATGCACTGATGCTGCGTTTGCACTACCAAACCCCGAATCAACTCAACCGTGAAGAAGCGGAAGTTGGACAGACGCTGTGGCTAACAACAGACGTCGCTCGTCAGTTTATTTCTATTTTAGAGGCAGGTATTGCAAAAATAGAATCTGGCGACTATCAGGAAAATGAGTATAAGCGGCACTAACTGTATGCCAACCTTTCACTCAACAGGCACCCTTGCGGTGCCTTATTTATTTCATCCTTGTCTAAGCCCACGTTGTTAATTACTCTGCTCACATAACGTGAGTTTACGAGATGCATATGAGATACGACTTAATCATTATTGGTAGCGGCTCCGTAGGTTCCGCCGCCGGATATTATGCGACACAGGCGGGGCTGAAGGTCCTGATGATTGATGCCCACCGCCCTCCACATGCAGAGGGTAGCCATCATGGCGACACCCGACTCATACGCCATGCGTATGGTGAAGGAGAGCGCTATGTTCCGCTGGTGCTTCGCGCACAGGCGCTGTGGGATGACCTGGCGAAACAGACTGAAGATCGCATTTTCGAGCGCACAGGGGTGATCAACCTCGGCCCGGCCAGTTCTGATTTTCTCGCCAACGTCGAACGCAGCGCAAAAGCGTTCAACCTTGAAGTTGAGAAGCTGGATGCGATGGCCATCTCGGCACGCTGGCCTGAAATCACTGTTCCGGACGATTATATCGGCCTCTTTGAAGCCAACTCAGGAGTGTTGCATTCAGAAACGGCAATTAAAACCTGGATCGATCTGGCCGCCAAAGCTGGTTGCGCACAGTTGTTTAATTGTCCGGTCGATGCCATCACCCATGACGCGAATGGCGTCACAGTGAGTACCATTGACGGGGAATATTCAGGTTCCCGTTTGCTCATCAGCGCCGGAACCTGGGTAACCCGTCTGCTGCCAGACCTGCCTGTCCAGCCTGTGCGTAAAGTCTTCTCATGGTTCCAGTCAGATGGTCGCTACAGCGCGCAGAATAAATTCCCGGCCTTCACCGGTGAATTACCTGATGGCAATCAGTTCTACGGCTTCCCATCCGAGAAAGACGCGCTGAAAATCGGTAAACACAATGGCGGACAAGTCATCTCCTCACCTGAAGAGCGTAAACCGTTTGGCGCATACCCGCAGGATGGTTCAGAAGCCTTTTCGTTCCTGCGCAATATCCTTCCAGGCATTGGCGGCTTGCTGTATGGCGCAGCCTGTACCTACGACAACACGCCGGATGAGGACTTTATTATTGATACGCTGCCAGGACATGACAACACCCTGCTTATTACAGGCCTGAGCGGCCATGGCTTTAAGTTTGCTTCCGTGCTGGGCGAAATCGCCGCGCAGTTTGCTCAGGGAATCACACCGCAGTTTGATCTGAGGCCCTTCTCACTCTCGCGTTTTAACGGATAATCCCCAACGGGTTCCGGACGTCCTGGAGCCCGTTTCATTCACACTGCATTGCGGAGCGTTATGCGCAGGATTGTTAACTTTCTTATGAATAATATTCGCGAGCATTTTATGCTCTATCTCTTATTGTGGGCACTGTTGGCCATTATTGATTTTGTTTACATTGTATTTTATTGAAAAGCCAGATTGACAATAATTGACATTAATTTAGCCTTATTGAAACTCCCAATTTCATCTTGCACGAAGAGATTGAATTACCTTTATCGATCCTTTTCAAAATCGCTGAAATAAATAAAATAAAAATCAATATACATTTATTTCAGTTGCAATATCACATCTTCACGTTCATTTTTATTCTTCGGTTAATTTGAAAATGGACATTCTGATGCAATTACGTAATTCCTCCCGCCGCTATGGAGCAATATCCATAAGTTTGCACTGGATATTTGCTATTGCCGTCTATGCTATGTTCGGACTGGGACTCTGGATGGTAACACTCAGCTATTATGATGGCTGGTATCATCAGGCACCGGAGTTACATAAAAGCATTGGCGTCCTGTTGATGCTGGGGTTGGTTATTCGCGTGATTTGGCGACATATTTCTCCACCGCCTGGCGCACCGAAAACCCACAGTAAATTGACTCGTATTAGTGCCGTTGCCGCACACATTGCGCTCTATGCCCTGCTCTTTGCCATCCTCATTAGCGGCTATCTCATCTCGACGGCAGACGGCAAACCAATTAGCGTCTTTGGCATTTTTGACGTCCCGGCGACGCTTAGCGATGCGGGCTTTCAGGCTGACACTGCTGGGGTCGTGCACCTCTGGCTGGCATGGAGCGTCGTGATCCTGTCTGTACTGCATGGGCTTGCCGCCCTCAAACACCACTTTATTGATAAAGACGATACGCTAAAGCGCATGCTTGGCCGCTCGTCAGTTGACTCTGGAGTATAAAATGAAAAAACACCTGCTGGGTATCGCACTGGGTTCTCTGTTATTCACTACCGGTTCCGCCGTGGCGGCTGATTATAAAATTGATAAAGAGGGCCAACATGCTTTCGTCAATTTCCGTATTCAGCATCTTGGATATAGCTGGTTATACGGTACCTTTAAGGATTTTGACGGCACATTTAGCTTCGATGAGAAAAACCCTGCTGCCGATAAAGTCAATGTAACCATTAATACCAACAGCGTCGACACAAACCATGCTGAACGAGATAAACACTTGCGCAGTGCGGAGTTCCTGAATGTCACTAAATACCCACAAGCCACCTTCACCTCTACGGACGTGAAAAAAGCGGGTGATAAGCTGGATATTACCGGAAACCTGACGCTTAACGGCGTAACAAAACCCGTCACTCTGGATGCGAAATTAATCGGTCAGGGAGATGATCCATGGGGTGGTAAACGTGCAGGTTTTGAAGCAACAGGTAAAATTCATCTGAAAGATTTCAATATCACAACAGATTTAGGCCCGGCATCTCAGGATGTCGAGCTGGTTATTTCTGTGGAAGGGGTTCAACAGAAATAATAAATTCGCCCGACAGGTTTTCACCTTGCCGGGCGATACCATTATTCCGGGTCGGGGATACCCAGTTTGGTATTCAGGCGGCCGCGAGATTTATTGAAAATCTTATTGCCATTTTCCCGTCCAGCCCGACGGCGACGCTGCTCTTCTTCCGGCAGAATGCTCTCTTCACTGCACAGTTCGCTACAGCAACCGTTAAACTTCTCAGCACAGGTCGGACACTGAATGAACAGCAGATGACAACCGTCATTTTTGCAGTTGGTATGGGTATCGCAAGGTGCGCCACACTGATGGCACTGAGCAATCACGTCTTCAGAAATACGCTCACCCATTCGCTCGTCAAAGACAAAGTTTTTACCGATAAAGCGCACCGGCAAACCCTGCTCACGGGCACGGCGGGCGTACTCGATAATGCCCCCTTCAATGTGCCAGACCTTATTAAACCCGTTGTGTTTCATCCATGCGCTAGCCTTCTCGCAGCGGATGCCACCGGTGCAGTACATAACGATCTTCTTATCTTTATGTTCCTGCATCATCTCAACCGCTTTGGGCAGTTGCTCGCGGAAAGTATCCGCCGGGATTTCCATCGCATTTTCGAAATGCCCCACTTCGTACTCGTAGTGGTTACGCATATCAATGAACACGGCCTCCGGATCGTCCAGCATTGCATTAACTTCTGCGGCCTTGAGGTAATCACCGACATCCGCCGGGTTAAACTCAGGATCGTCAATGCCATCCGCCACGATGCGTTCACGCACTTTCATGCGCAACACCCAAAACGATTTTCCGTCATCATCCAGAGCAATATTCAGGCGTAAGCCATCAAGTGCCGGATCGAAGCGGTAAAGGAAGTCACGGAAAGCATTCACTTTACTTTCCGGTACGCTAATCTGCGCGTTGATCCCTTCGTGAGCGAGATAGACACGTCCAAAGACATTCAGCGTGGTGAATGCCTGGTAAAGTTCATCACGGGTCGCTTGCGGATCATTGATTGTGAAATATTTGTAGAATGAGATTGTTGTGCGCGGTTCGGTTTCAGCCAACATACGCGCTTTTAACATCTCATTCGAAACGCGGTTGTGTAACACTGGCATGGTGTACAAGTCCTGGGATCGTTAGAGAGAATGAAAAATCGGTCGGCATGATATAGCAATCAAAGCTAATTTACATCCACACAATTTACGCTACATTTCACTCTCTCTGGTTAATCAGGCTTAACAATTGCTGTATTCGTGCACGTTTCGAACGCAGATATTTTGGCTATGTCTCAAAAAATGAGACAATAGCGAAACAGGACGTTAGAACACAGGAAAGACATGACCCAGTTACCCAAATTTACTGTCGCCCTTTTGCATCCCCGCTATTGGTTGACCTGGCTTGGCATTGGCTTTTTATGGCTTCTGGTGCAACTTCCCTACCCTGTTATTTTCTGGTTGGGTAAATCTCTGGGCCGTATTGCGCAAAAGCTGATGAAGCGTCGTGCCAGCATAGCGTACCGCAACCTTGAGTTGTGCTTTCCGCAGATGAGCGAGTCAGAACGTCATGACATGGTCTCGAAAAATTTCGAATCCGTCGGTATGGGGCTCATGGAAACCGGTATGGCGTGGTTTTGGCCGGACAAACGTATGGCGCGCTGGAGTGAAGTGACAGGAACCGGCATGGAGCCAGTGCATACGCTGCAGGCGAATCAGACAGGTGTCCTGCTGATTGGCGTACACTTTCTGACGCTGGAAATCGGGGCGCGAATGTTTGGTATGCAGGCTCCAGGCATTGGCGTTTATCGCCCAAATGACAACCCGGTCATTGATTTAATCCAGACCAACGGCCGTATGCGTTCCAACAAAAGCATGATCGATCGTAAAGATCTGAAGGGCATGATCCGCGCGCTTAAATCAGGTGAAGTGGTCTGGTACGCCCCTGACCACGACTATGGTCCGCAATCCAGCGTATTTGTCCCCTTCTTTGCCGTTGAAGAAGCCGCGACAACAACCGGTACCTGGATGCTGGCGAGGATGTCCAAAGCCGCCATCGTGCCTTTTGTTCCCCGGCGTAAACCGGATGGGTCTGGTTACGAGCTGATTATGCTGGAACCTGAACTCGCGCCACCGCTGGATGATGCAGAGACCACTGCTCGCTGGATGAACAGCGTGGTGGAGAAGTGCATTATGCTCGCGCCGGAGCAGTATATGTGGTTGCACCGTCGCTTTAAAACGCGGCCACAAGGCACACCTTCCCGCTATTAATTCACATGCGGCCTTCATGGCCGCATGCTGTTTTAGCATTTAAAGCTCCTCCTCATTGCAGCAACCATAACCCAGGCGCATAATTAGCAGGCTTATTACTTCAAGCTTCAGGTGCTCTGCACCTCATTACGCGGATTGTTATGTCACCCTCAGATGCCCCCATAAACTGGAAACGTAACCTCGCAGTTGCATGGTTTGGTTGTTTTCTTACCGGCGCGGCGTTTAGCCTGGTCATGCCTTTCCTGCCTCTCTACGTCGAGCAACTGGGCGTATCGGGCCATAGCGCACTCAATATGTGGTCTGGCCTGGTGTTCAGCATCACGTTTCTCTTTTCCGCTATTGCCTCGCCCTTCTGGGGCGGCCTTGCTGATCGTAAGGGGCGTAAAATTATGCTGCTACGCTCGGCGCTGGGGATGGCCATTATCATGGCATTGATGGGGATTGCGCAGAACGTCTGGCAGTTCCTGATCTTGCGCGCGTTACTGGGCTTGCTCGGCGGATTTATTCCCAATGCGAATGCCCTGATCGCCACCCAAATTCCGCGTCACAAGAGTGGCTGGGCACTGGGGACGCTTTCAACGGGTGGCGTGAGCGGTGCCTTACTGGGGCCACTGGCCGGTGGATTGCTGGCGGATAATTACGGCTTGCGGCCCGTCTTTTTCATCACCGCCAGCGTGCTTTTCCTGTGCTTTGTCGTCACGTTGATCTGTATTCGGGAAAACTTCACGCCTGTCGCCAAAAAAGAGATGCTTCATGCAAGGGATGTTCTTACCTCACTGAAAAACCCCAGACTGGTGCTGAGCCTGTTCGTGACGACCCTGATCATTCAGGTGGCTACCGGTTCGATTGCCCCAATTCTGACGCTGTACGTTCGCGATTTGGCGGGTAATGTCAGCAATATTGCGTTTATCAGTGGACTTATTGCTTCCGTACCAGGCGTGGCGGCGCTGCTTAGTGCCCCGAGGTTGGGTAAGCTGGGAGACCGTGTGGGCCCGGAAAAGGTCCTGATCTGTGCGCTGGTAATTTCCGTCCTGTTGCTTATCCCCATGTCGATGGTGCAATCCCCATGGCAACTGGGCGTGCTGCGCTTTTTGCTGGGCGCTGCCGATGGGGCGTTACTCCCCGCCGTCCAGACCCTGCTGGTCTACAACTCCACGAATCAGATAGCCGGGCGAATCTTTAGCTATAACCAGTCATTTCGTGACATCGGTAACGTCACCGGGCCGCTTATCGGGGCCGGGATTTCCGCAAGCTTCGGTTTTCGCGCGGTCTTTATCGTGACGGCTGGTGTAGTGCTGTTCAACGCGATTTATTCGTGGTTCAGTTTATCCCGCGCGTTGCGGCCAGTGACGGAATAACACGAACGCCTGACAGCTTATTTTTGCATTCATACTTGCAGAATACGATATTCAGCTATTCTTTCCCTGAAACCTTCTGGAAAACAGGGAGACACCAATGACCATGTACGCCACGCTGGAAGAAGCTATTGATGCCGCTCGTGAAGAATTCCTCGCCGATAACCCTGACATTGAGGAAGAAGATGCTGACGTGCAGCAACTAAATATCCAAAAATATGTTCTGCAGGATGGAGATATTATGTGGCAGGCCGAATTCTTTGCTGAAGAGGGTGAAGAAGGGGAATGTTTGCCGATCCTGAGCGGTGAAGGTGCGCAGGCCGTCTTTGACGGCGACTATGACGAAATCGAGCTACGGCAGGAATGGCTGGAAGAAAATACTCTTCATGAGTGGGACGAGGGCGAATTTCAGCTCGAACCACCGCTGGATACGGAAGAGGGTCAAACCGCAGCCGATGAGTGGGACGAACGTTAATTTCCGCTATTCGTAAGGGCCGTGGCTGGCATCGATGGGCAACAACAGCGTGTCGAAAATCAGCGAGAATGGTAGATCGAGCACGGTCAGGTAGCGCCATGCGGAATCACGGAGATCCCATTTCACGCCCGGGTAATACTGATTTCCGTGACCTTGCCCTGGAATGGTGCGGCTGATGATACTGCCGCAGCCACTGAGCAGGCATGCCATCAAGACGACGATGATTATTCTCATCTCTAACCTCTAAAAAAATACCGGCTTCGCAGCCGGTATTTTATTTGGCGGGCGGAGCCTCTGCCCGCCCTACTTAACAACTTACTTCGCCTTCAACGCCAGAGGATTAAGCGTAATCCCTTTATAGTAGTTGACCCACGAAGAGTATTTCTCCGGAGCGGACCACACGCGGTAGTGAAGGCGCGCCATCGTGACCGGGTCGCTCAACAGTACCAGACGGCGGTCACGGTTGAGTTTTTCCGGTGTCTCGTTCAGCGCCTGTTCAACGTGACGATCGCGAGCAATCTCCAGCACCTGGCTGGCGCGGTGGCGTGCAGTCGCCATCGCCGTTGCCAGGGCGTTGAATGACGGGTTAAACACGGCGTGCATAAAACCATCATCCAGCGTGCGATTGCGGTTCTGCTCCAGATATTTGTCGGTATCGACCAGTACCTGCGGCGGGGAATACTCTTCCGGGATCAGGAACAGCTTCCAGCGTTTGGTACGCAGGCCAACCGTTGAGCGGCTGGAGATGACCGATACAAACGGAGACAGAATCAAGGAGAAAACAATCGGTGCCAGCCAGAACAGGAAGCGCAGATCCAGCCACGCCATCCCGGCCGCCCACACCAGGCCCAGCAGAAGTTGCGAGCCATGACGCATAAAGGCTTCACTCCACGGCGTCGAGTCGTCATCACGCTGCGGTGAATTCCAGACCACTTCCCAGCCCAGGAACGCACTGACCACAAACACGGTATGGAACAGCATACGCACCGGCGCCAGCAGTACGGAGAACAGCACTTCCAGCAGGAGTGAAAGGGTCACGCGGCAGAAACCGCCGTACTCTTTCGAACCTTTGCACCAGATCAGGATGATACTGAGCAGTTTAGGCAGGAACAGCAGCACCATAGTGGAGGCAAACAGCGCAATAGCCAACTCCGGACGCCACTGCGGCCACACCGGGAACAGCTGGCGCGGTTGCAGGAAGTATTGCGGCTCCGTCAGGGCATGCACTACCTGCAGCGCTGTAGAGAGCGCAAGGAACATAAACCACAGCGGTGCGGAGAGATAAGACATCACGCCCGTCAGGAACACCGCACGGTGAACCGGGTGCATCCCTTTTACAAGGAACAGGCGGAAGTTCATCAGGTTACCATGACACCAGCGGCGGTCACGTTTGAGCTCATCCAGCAGGTTTGGCGGCAACTCTTCATATGAACCCGGCAGGTCGTAGGCAATCCAGACGCCCCAGCCAGCACGACGCATCAGCGCCGCTTCCACGAAGTCATGCGACAGAATAGAACCAGCAAACGAACCCTCACCCGGCAGCGGTGCCAGCGCACAGTGTTCGATGAACGGTTTCACGCGGATAATGGCGTTGTGACCCCAGTAGTGCGATTCACCCAACTGCCAGAAGTGCAGACCCGCGGTAAACAGCGGCCCGTAAACACGGGTGGCGAACTGCTGACAGCGCGCATAGAGCGTGTCCATACCAGATGCTTTTGGCGACGACTGAATAATACCGGCGTTCGGGTTGGCTTCCATCAGGCGCACCAGACCGCTCAGGCAGTCACCGCTCATGACGGAGTCAGCATCCAGCACAACCATATAGCTGTACTGATTACCCCAGCGACGGCAGAAGTCATCGATATTACCGCTTTTACGCTTAACACGACGACGACGGCGGCGGTAGAAGATCTGACCTTCGCCCTGCACTTCCGCAATCAGCTCCATCCAGGCTTTTTGCTCTGCAACGCAGATATCCGGGTTGTAACTGTCGCTCAGGATGTAAACGTCGAAATGCTCCGCGTTTCCGGTCGCCTTAACGGACTCCCAGGTCGCACGCAGCCCCGCAAATACACGGTCAACGTCTTCGTTACAGATAGGCATAATCAGCGCAGTACGGTGCTCAGGATTAAGGGGTTCATCCCCGACCGTTGACGCCGAAATGCTGTATTTGTCACGCCCCATCAGCAATTGCAGGAAGCCCATCAGCGCGGTCCAGAAACCGGCCGATACCCAGCAGAACAGGACAGCGAACAGCAGAAGAATGCCACTCTGAAGGATATACGGCAGCAACTGCATAAAGGAGACCCAGAGATCCTGTCCCATCATGTCAGTCGGGTTGATGAACGCCCAGCCCTGGTAAGGCAGAATGGTTTTCATATACCAGGTCGCGACAACCGTCTGTGCCAGCGTCAGAAGCAGCAGGATGTAACGACGGATTGTCCCCACGGTACGCCATTTCTGTTCGGAGGCCTGCTCTTCTTTCGTCAGGCGAGACAGATAGCGCGGTGTCACATCACGTCCGCGCAGGCGATCCCAGAAGCGGCCAACCGGGTTGGTGCGCCACGGATCGGGGAACATTGATGAACGCGTAGCCTTCGGCATCGCCTGAAGCTGATCGCGTCCTTCGTCGTCTTTAATCAACTGCCCTTCTGCCAGCGAGTCTGGCCATGCCTGCTCCAGACGAGCCTTAACTGACCCCAGCGGCGAATCATCATCCCGGGAAAACTGATGATGTTCGCCATCCAGCGCGGTATGAACCGCGCGGATGTCGCTCTTAGGCAGTGCCGCTTTTTCGATATCCGTCAGCGGCATGGCATCAATATATTCAGATGTATTATTCATTGGCAGGTAGCTGATAGCTCCAGGTTTCACTCAGCGGCTGATCGTCACTGACCAGCGCAGCACGCATTTCAGTGGTCTGCTTTGGATCTTTCACTTTCACACGCAGAGTCAGACGCCAGCCTTTCGTTACCGGGTTGTAACGCACGGTATTCTCAACGATTTCACCGTTATCACCGATGCTGGCCTGAGCGGCAACGGCGGTATCCGGTGACAGTTTCTTCATGTCCTGACCAGTGAAGTCCACGACGAAGGCCACAGTGCCGTCAGGTTGACGAATAAGATTAGACTGTTTCACATCACCCGTTGAGCGACGAGTCTGCATGACATACGCGTTATCCGGCGCATGCAGCTTATCTTCATCGCGGCTGAAGGTAATGGCGTACTTGAAGTTCATCTCTTTACCGGCTTCCGGCAGTTGATCCGGTGTCCAGTAAGCGACGATGTTATCGTTGGTTTCATCGTTGGTTGGAATTTCAACCAGCTCCACCTTCCCTTTACCCCAGTCACCTTTCGGTGTGACCCAGGCACTTGGACGCAGGTCATAGCGGTCGTCCAGATCTTCAAAGCGGGAGAACTGACGGCCACGTTGCAGGAGACCAAAACCTTGCGGGTTTTCCATCGCAAAACTGCTTACCGCCAGATGTTTCGGGTTATTCAGCGGTCGCCAGATCCACTCGCCGTTACCGGCATGAATAGACAGGCCATTGGAATCGTGCAGTTCCGGGCGGAAGTTAGTCGCCGGTGACGGCTGGTTTGGTCCAAACAGGAACATACTGGTCAGTGGCGCAACGCCCAGTTTGCCCACTTTATCACGCAGGTAAACTTTCGACTGCACGTCAATGACCGTGTCACGTCCAGGCATAATCACAAAGCGATATGCACCTGTCGCACGTGGGGAATCCAGCAGAGCATAAATAGTCAGACGTTTGTCCGTTGGTTTTGGACGTTCAATCCAGAACTCGCGAAAACGTGGGAACTCTTCACCTGATGGCAGCGCGGTATCAATAGCCAGACCACGCGCAGAAAGCCCGTAAACCTGCCCCGCGCCAATCACGCGGAAGTAGCTGGCCCCAAGCATGCTGACGATTTCGTCGTTTTTATCTTTACTGTTGATCGGGTAAAGCACCTTGAAGCCTGCGAAGCCCAGATCTTTAACCGTATCTTTGTCGTGTTGCACATCGCCGAAATTAAAATAATCCGGGCTGTACTTGATCTTACGTACAGCTGTTGCCGTCACTTCATTGATGGCAACAGGCGTGTCGAAGTACATACCCTGATGATAAAACTCGAGCTTGAACGGGGTCTTAATATTGTTCCAGTACGCTTTGTCGTGATTGAACTGGATCTGCTGATAGTCCGCATACTTCATGTCGCGGAAAACGGAGGGCAAGTTGCTTTTTGGCGCTTCGTAGCTCTTGCCTGCCATCGATTTTGCCTGTTTTGCGACATCATCGATGTTAAAGGCCAGTGCCGATGAGGTATACAGTGATAACACGACTGCAGCACCTAACCAACGCATTTTCATCATCTGTGGTTTATGTTTCATAATAAGTAAGCACTTCCCCCTTTGTGTGCTTATATCGATCCGATCCATTTTAATGGAAACTCAGGCAATCCGACAACATTATCACTGCTTTGTTCAGCTGCTGGCTCATGGATTAAGCAAATGAAAGAACCCGCTATTCACTTTGCGTGCTTATCCTGGAGACAGGGTGTCGGTCTTGGTGTAGGGTTGGCTTCGAATGTAACCATTATGAGTCTTAGGGATAAGGCGAAAAGTCTGAGAATGCACAAAGTTATATGAGCACAACACCGATAGAACGTGAATATTTCCTCGACTCGATCCGGGCATGGCTGATGCTATTGGGGATCCCCTTCCACATTTCGCTGATTTACTCCAGTCATACCTGGCATGTGAACAGCCTGACGCCTTCATGGTGGCTGACACTGTTTAATGACTTTATTCACGCCTTCCGCATGCAGGTGTTTTTTGTCATTTCAGGTTACTTCTCTTATATGCTTTTTCTGCGCTACCCGCTCAAACGCTGGTGGAAAGTGCGCGTGGAGCGCGTGGGTATCCCCATGTTGACCGCCATTCCGCTGCTGACGCTACCGCAGTTCATTATGTTGCAATACGTCAAAGGCAAGGCGGAGAACTGGCCGAATCTGTCTCTGTATGAAAAGTACAACACGCTGGTTTGGGAGCTGGTGTCCCACCTTTGGTTCCTGCTGGTTCTGGTAGTGCTCACAACGGTCAGTGTGTTGATTTTCAGCCGCCTGCGCCATCATTTGAGCAACAGAGCCGATACCTTCTTCGCCGACATTACGCTGGGTAAACTGTCCGTACTCTTTTTGCTGCTGGGGATCGCCTACGCCGCCTTGAGACGTACCTTATTTATCGTCTATCCGCCGATTTTAAGTGATGGGTTATTTAATTTCGTAGTGATGCAATCGCTGTTCTACATTCCATTCTTTTTAATCGGCGCACTGGCATTTATTTATCCGAAGCTTAAATCGCTGTTTATCGCCCCGTCACCGTGGTGCGCATTGGGGGCCACCCTCGCGTTTGCGGCTTATCTGCTGAATCAGCGCTACGGTAGCGGCGACGCCTGGATGTATGAAACGGAGAGCGTGATCACCATGCTGCTGGGCTTGTGGATGGTCAATGTAGTATTCGCTCTGGGCCACCGCTTGCTGAACTTTAAGTCCAGCCGCGTGACCTACTTCGTTAATGCATCGCTGTTTATCTATCTTGTGCACCATCCCCTCACGCTGTTCTTCGGGGCTTACATCACACCGCATATTGCATCCAACACACTGGGTTTCTTTACTGGACTGGTGTTTGTGGTAGGGGTTGCCATCATACTCTATGAGATCCATCTGCGGATCCCGCTCCTGCGTTTCCTGTTTTCAGGAAAGCCACCCGCGAAAGCGTCATTAACAACGGCGGCGCACTGAGTGCGCCACCCTTGTTTCAGGTTTCTGATTCCTGCCCACGCTGAGTCAGAAGCCGTTGATAAAGATGTGTGGTTTCTTCATCAAAACAGACAAAGATAACCTTTTCCGGCATCGGTTTGAGCGACAGATATCGGTAAACGGTTTCTACAGCGATAGTCGCTGCAGCCGCTTTCGGATAGCCATACACGCCGGTGCTGATGGCCGGGAACGCCATCGTCTTATAGCCATTGTCGGCAGCCAGGCGCAGACAGTTTCGGTATGCCTCTTCCAGAAGACTTGCTTCATGCTGGTCACCACCATGCCAGACGGGACCTACAGCATGAATAACCGCTTTGGCAGGAAGATTACCCGCAAGCGTGATCACCGCATGACCCGGCGGGCATTCGCCCTGCTGTTGACGCACGACTTTGCAGGCCTCCAGTAACTGTGGCCCCGCAGCCCGGTGAATAGCACCGTCCACCCCACCGCCTCCCATCAGGGATGGATTAGCCGCATTGACGATGACGTCGACGTGCATGGTCGTAATATCGCCATGAATGATTTCAATTTGCGGTTTCATAAAACCCCTCTGCAACCCGCCTTTTTCTTAAGTGTATCGCAGAGGAGCCAGGGAGAAAAAACTATCAGACAACATCCTCTTCTGCCGGAGAGCGAAAGAGTGAATTAGCGATACTGAATCTGAACAACCGCGAGTGTTTTTTCAGGATTAAGGTATTTCATGCTGAGAGTGGCGAGGCTGGAATCGGTTACCGTGCCATTAAGCGCCTCTTCATAACTGACCATCCGCGTTTGCATACGGTTTTTTTCCGGACATGACATTGCAAACTGTCGCTGTTGCGGCGTGACTTCACAAGGGTCTGCAACAATGGCACCACGAAAATGAATTACCCCACCATTTGCAATGGTGGCTGAATAAGCGGGGAGAATGAAAGCAGAAGCGATCAAACCCAAGCCTGTAGCAAGCTGAGCAAAATATTTGGTCATTATATACACTCCTCAATGAAAATCGTCCTTGAGGGGTAAACGCGCTTCATTAAGGCAAACGAAGGCTCGCGTTACGGAACATCACTACTCAGTTCCTGATATCAGCATAGCTCAACGCCGTCGGCTCGCCACATTCATAACATATTGATTTAATGAATGATTATAAGCTCTTCTCCGCCGGAGACCATTGTTGTGATAAATGAAGCGACTTTCCATCAGTAATGGTGACAACGATTTTTACCGTATCCCCCGCGTCAATATTTAAACTCAACCGCATTAAATCAATCGTCTGATTAGCGGGTATAAAAAGTGTATTTTGCTGCCGCGAAGAACTTTGCCCACTCTGCCCTTCCCGCACAGAGACAATCTGAACCTGGCAATCGCACGACTCCGTCAGAGTGACCTGCGGAATAATAGTGGTCATATTTTCCTGTTGTGACGTTTTAAACGTGATTTGGCTGGAAAGCGCAGCGAGGAGAATTAAGGTATTCATGATGAACTCCCGAAAAAAAACAGGGCGGATGCCCTGTTTTTTTGTAGCACAGATTTCAGTATCAGTACTGATGAGCTGTCGCGTGGTTACCAAAACCAATCTGGGTAACGTTGACAGTTGAGTTAGAAGCAGTCTGGTCGACCAATGCGCCGTTAAGGCCACCGTACTGGCTAACATTCATAGTCGATTTTTTACTGTTCCACTGATCAAGTGTTGCACTGTTGCCGAAACCGTTCTGGGTCAGGTTAATTTTACTGTCATCAGACCCCTGACCAACATCAGCACCGTTACCGCCACCGGTCTGGCTAATATTCAGAACTGAATTTCTGGCATCTGTCTGCAAAGCCACAGCAGAGTTACCGCCACCGTTCTGGTAAATATTCAGGGTTGAATTAGGACCGCTGTATCCGCCATGTCCATGACCATGTCCATGACCCCATCCGCCCTGATCAATCAGGCCAGCCATTGCACTACCAGAAACAACGATTGCTGCGAGTGCTGCCACTTTGAAAAATTTCATGGTAAACCCCCATCGGATTGATTAAAGTCGTCGCGAAATAGTTAGCGCTGGATGACGCGAATTGCCATTTGCGACTGTTTCTGCACTACAACTGCGGTTTTCTGTGTACCGTACTGCGTAATATTTGCTCTATTACCCGACCCTTTCTGGATAATTTTCGCACTATTACCGTATCCATCTTGCGTAATACCTGCATCGTTCCCGTTGCCGCTTTGATCGATCCAGGCCATATTGTAACTCCCTGATTGATCAACTCTCGCTCTGTTACCTGCCCCATCCTGGGAAACTATAGATAATAGTTTTGAACCGTCCTGGTTAACCTGAGCGTCATTAAAAATGCCTCGTTGACCAATAATGGCTGCCTGATTTAAAGATGAAAGACTTAATTCGTTAACCGCGAAATTATATTCAGCTCTCGCTAAATCTGAATTAGCCGCGGTTACAAATCCAGGCGCACCCAGTAATGTAAACATCATAAATAACGATGTGTTTTTCATGTTGTCACCCTGGACCTGGCTATTTAAGTACTCCATAACCATGTAACAAATATGTTGTTAAAACGACTCGTGATACGTTAACGCGTCGTTACGGTGAAGAGTATGTCCGCTGAAACATTTTAAATATCTCACCCACGCGGATTATTTTTATTTATCGGGTCACCACAAAGTAGTAATTTACGTAAAAATTCGCTTTAAACAGGAGCGTTTATTTTTTTATTGAAGGATTCTTTCTGTCAGGTTGTACAACATGGAAAAGGCTGTCCATGCTTCATTCCGCTTTGTTTAAACGTAACGGCAGGATGTCATTTTTTTCATCGCGTGACACGAAGCGTGTTTTCTTAAGACAGAAACTCGCTCACTCCATGGCTTAGAAAAAACCGGTAACTCACACCTAATCTCAATCAAATAAAAATAATTAATTTATAATAAAATCAATCTAATACAAATATTTGTATGATTTTTAAAATCTGTGCATACATATTTACGTGTACAACTTTCCTATCAAATACCGATGTTCAAAAACGTCAAATTTCACAAATTAATATTGATTTTTACATTATGTTACATGTTTAACACTTGCTTTAAACTTCGTAAAAGCTAGATTGAAATTAGATGTACGAAATTGGTTTTATATTTACCTCCCTGTGGAGGTTATGGTCTGATTCTACACACAGCAGTGCAACATCTGTCAGTACTTCTGGTGTCCTCTTTTCGCAGGAGGACAACTGTCAGGTGCCTAAAAAAAGTGGGGTTTCATCATGTATAATGAAGTCCATAGTTTACATGGTCATACATTACTGTTGATCACAAAACCTTCTTTGCAAGCGACAGCTTTATTACAACATTTAAAGCAAACTTTATCACTGAACGGGAAATTGCATAATATTCAACGTTCTTTTGATGATATTGCACCTGGCAGCATTATTCTTCTCGATATGATGGAAGCTGATAAAAAGCTTATCCATTACTGGCAGGATATTTTAAGCAGGAAAAACAATAATATCCGCGTGCTATTGTTGAATACGCCTGATGAGTATCCTTTCAGAGATATTGAAAGCTGGCCGCATATCAATGGCGTTTTCTACGTCACTGAAGAAGAAGATCGGGTGGTGGAAGGCCTGCAGGGTATATTGCGCGGGGAATGTTATTTCTCGCAAAAACTTGCCAGCTATCTCATCACGCACTCCGGAAATTATCGCTACAACAGTTCAGAATCAGCACTGCTAACGCACCGTGAGAAAGAGATCCTGAACAAGTTACGCATTGGTGCTTCAAATATTGAAATCGCCCGTTCGTTATTTATCAGCGAAAATACGGTTAAGACGCACCTTTATAATCTTTTCAAGAAGATAGCTGTAAAAAACCGAACTCAGGCGGTTTCATGGGCAAACGATAACCTCAGGCGTTAATCACATGAAGCGCACGTTAAGTTGGATCGCCGCAGCGAGTTTCTTGCTCGCTGCCGGGAACCTGAAGGCCGTCGAGGTCGAAGTTCCCGGGTTGTTAACGGACCATACAGTCTCCTCTATCGGGCACAGTTTTTACCGTGCCTTCAGCGATAAATGGGACAGTACTTATACCGGAAACATAACAATCAACGAGCGGCCCAGTGCACGATGGGGAAGTTGGATCACAATAACGGCTAATCAGGACGTTATTTTCCAAACGTTTTTATTCCCCACAAAAATGGACTTCGATAAAAACGTCGCCATTGCACTGGCTCAATCAGAAGACGCTATTAATCGCCTGCAAATAGATAAAGCCCTATTAAGCACCAGCGATTTAGCAAAAGACGAGTTCTAGCGAACCGATATGCGGAGGCTGTCATGCGTATTGCATATGCAGTTGTTTCGATAATGCTAATAACACCCATAAGCTGGGCCGGAAATATGACGTTTCAGTTCCGGAACCCTAATTTTGGGGGAAACCCTAATAACGGTGCCTTCATGTTGAATGAAGCTCAGGCACAAAATTCTTATAAAGATCCAAGCTTTAAGGATTTTAGCGTCGATACCCCGTCCGCACTGGACAACTTCACCCAGGCTATCCAGTCGCAGATTTTAGGTGGTTTACTCACCAATATTAATACCGGCAAACCCGGTCGAATGGTGACGAACGACTTTATTGTCGACATCGCCAACAGGGACGGACAGCTCCAGTTGAATGTTACCGACCGTAAAACCGGAAAAACCTCAACGATTCAGGTTTCCGGTCTACAAACTAACTCAACTGACTTCTAAACAACAGCAGAATAAGGACAATGATCATGCAGCGCTTCCTGATATTTGTTGCAGTGTGCTTATTGAGCGGTTGTTTAACTGCTCCACCTAAAGAAGCTGCAAAACCAACATTAATGCCTCGGGCCCAAAGTTATCGCGATTTAACACATTTACCGTCACCAACCGGTAAGATATTTGTCTCTGTTTACAACATTCAGGATGAAACCGGGCAATTTAAACCTTACCCGGCAAGTAACTTCTCTACGGCCGTACCGCAAAGCGCCACCGCCATGCTGGTTACCGCGCTCAAGGATTCACACTGGTTTATTCCTCTGGAACGCCAGGGGCTACAGAACCTGTTGAATGAGCGGAAAATTATTCGTGCAGCGCAGGAAAATGGCACCGTCGCGGACAATAACCGGATGCCTCTGCAATCTCTGGCAGCCGCGAATGTCATGATTGAAGGTTCGATTATCGGTTACGAAAGTAACGTGAAATCAGGTGGTGCAGGAGCGCGTTACTTTGGTATCGGTGCTGATACCCAGTATCAACTCGACCAAATCGCCGTTAACCTGCGTGTCGTCAACGTCAGTACCGGTGAAGTACTCTCTTCAGTAAACACCAGCAAAACCATACTGTCTTATGAAGTGCAGGCTGGGGTATTCCGCTTCATCGACTACCAGCGTTTGCTGGAGGGTGAAATTGGTTATACCTCTAACGAACCGGTCATGATGTGTCTGATGTCAGCCATTGAAACCGGCGTTATCTTCTTAATCAACGATGGTATCGATCGCGGGTTGTGGGATCTGCAAAATAAAGCAGACGTGCAGAACCCGATACTGGTGAAATACCGTGATATGTCGGTTCCTCCGGAATCCTGACAGGAAGCACATAAAAAAGGCGAGATAATCATCTCGCCTTTTTTTATTCACTCACCGCAGTGATGTTTTGCGCTTTTTCCCGTCGAGCTGCCAGCCAAAGACCGCTGTTCTTCATGGCATAGCCAAACAGCAACCCCAGCGCCAGCGAGGGCACAACTACCTTCCAGTCACCCTGCCCTGCAAAGGTCGCACACGCCCCCATAAAGGTTCCTGGCACAAACGAAAGCAGCAGATGCTTTGCCTGAATGCACATCAAAAATGCAACCACGCCCGTCATGACATACCCCAGCATCTCCAGATGCGGGGCCAGTGCGCTGCCTTTCATAATCACCAGTGCCCAGATCACACCGCTCATTAGCGTGGAGCCTGAAATAAAGAGTCCTTTGACACCACCCTGTGGGCAGGCGAAATAGGCCGTGCAGCCAAGAAACCCAGCCCAACTGAGCAGCCCGAGAGACACAGCAACCCATCCCCAAAGTCCAGAGAGAATGCCAGTGGTTAATGCGATACAAAGTAATATGTTCATGGTGCGCATCTTAGCAGAAGCGCACCATAGAAATGAGATCACAAGCACATTACGTGCAAGTAAAAATGTAGAGTTGCATAATTAATGTGATCTAAATCACTTTTCGTTTTCTTCTTCCAGCTCATCCCACATTGCCGCGATGGCGTCTCGGGTCAGCGGAGCCAGCGTTCTCCAGAATGGCGAAGTCGCATGTGCTTCGACTTTGCCAAGGAACGTTCCGACCCATGGCAACAGATACGTTTCGAACAAGGTTTCGATGGCTTCATTCTCATCGTCACCGGCGTTATCTTCGATCCAGGATGCGGCCAGGAGAAGCGTACCAATATGGTCGGCTGGGGTATCGCTCAACGGCATACCGCGCGTAGAGAGGAAAGCACGGACTTCCGCTTCTGTCGCCCCTTTCTGCCAGGCAGAACGGTAGGGTGAAACACGACACTCTTCACCGACGAACAGCGCGTTGTAATCAGTTGAGATCTGCTGCATATCGCAGCTTTTTTGCAGACGTTCCAGTAACTCATCCTGTTCCAGCGGCCAGTTCTGCGCCAGTTTACCTTCACGAATTAACGTAAAGAGGGGAACCAACAGCGGGTCTTGCGGCTGGCGATAATAAAGCGTACCCAGCACGCGGCAAAGGATGGAAAACTCATTCATTTTTTTATTCCATTACTCAATTAAAGATCGGCAAATTCGGTAATCGGTTCCATTCCGCGCGACACCAGGAAATCAAGCATACGGCGTGGTGTCACGTTCAGGATCCTGTCTTCCGGGAAATTAACGTCATTAAGCACTTTCAGGCACTCACTAAAATCCCCCAGCGTAAACGCGGTATGAGAATCAGAGCCCAGTGCCAGCATGCCTCCGGCATCACGCACAGCAGCGGCCACTTCACGGCAGTTTGCTTCACTGCCCTTACGCGAGTGAACAAAGGAGGAGTTATTAATCTCCAGCGCTACGAGGTGTTTCGCTGCCGCCTGAGCGACAGCCTGAATATCAATCGGGTACTTCGGGTTACCCGGGTGGCTGATAATATGCACATTGCCGCTGGCAATAGTGGCAATCATCGCCGTGGTGTTTGTCTCTTTATCCTGGGGAGGGAAAACCGGCTCATGGAAACCGGCGAGGATAAGGTCAAGGGAAGTCAGCATCGGGCCGGTGCAGTCGATCTCACCGTCGGTATTTTTGATGTTCGCCTCAATGCCACGCAGTATCCCAATGCCGTCAACCAGACGCGGCCAAATCCGCATATTCACAAAATGCCAGTAGTGCGGCGCATCTGCCATATCCGGGCCATGATCGGTGATCGCAAAAAGCTTGATGCCCTTAAGCTTTGCTTGCGCGATATAATCATGGAGGTTGCTATACGCGTGGGTACTGGCGACGGTGTGCATATGCAGGTCAACGGGATACATCTCTTTCTCCTCTGCGGTTTTTCCAAAGGATAGCAGTTATCTGCTGCGAATATTAGCAAAAACCCGGCTATCGCCGGGTTTCTCTCAGTAACCGCGCTGCCTGTCAACCTGTCCGGTCACCGCGCTGCCCTGCTCTATCTCACTGATGGTGTGCGTAATATAGGCCACCGCTTCTGCCGGACGAGTCACAGCGGCGATGTGCGGTGTCATCGCCACGCGCGGATGTGCCCACAGAGGGCTTTCTGTTGGTAACGGCTCACGGCTGTACACATCCAGCATCGCGCCTTTCACCTTGCCACTATCGAGGGCTTTGAGCAGATCGGCCTCCACCAGATGGACCCCGCGCGCCAGGTTCATCACGTAACTGTGATCTGCCAACTGATTGAGAAGCGCACTATTAATAATGCCGACCGTTTCCGCCGTATTTGGCAGCAGGTTGATCAGCACACGCGTGCCCTTCAAAAACGCCGGGAGTTCATCTGTTCCGGCATAACTCTCAACGCCAGGATAGTTCTTACGGCTGCGACTCCAGCAACGCAGCGGGAAGCCCCACGGCGCCAGCGCTTCAGCCACTTTTGAGCCGAGCACACCAGCCCCGAGAATACCGATAGTAAAATCTTCACGTTGATACTCTGGCAGCGGTTCCCAGTGGGATTGCTGTTTTAATGCCTGATAGTCATCAAAGCGACGGAGCCAGTGCAGTACCTGGCTCACGGCATACTCCTGCATCTGCTGGCCCATACCGGTGTCTTCGAGGCGAAAAAGAGGAATATCTTCCGGCAGCATTTCAGGGTGTGCCTTCAGTTTGCTCAGAATGGAGTCCACACCGGCCCCCAGGGCAAAGACAGCTTTCAGTTTACGGCCCTGCAGCATTTCTACCGGCGGATGCCAGACCAGCGCGTAGTCAGCATGTTCGTTATCACCCCGCTTCCATTCGCGAACGCGTGCACCAGGCAACGCCGCCGAAAGTGCCTTAATCCAGTAAGCGGTATCAAACGTAGGGTGATAGAAGAGTATATCCATGGTCATTCCTGCCTTTTATTGCGCTGTTTTGTTTTCGTTTTCAAGTGGATTGCCAGCATAACAAATTTATGGGGGAACCGCGTTGCTGATAAAAGAGGCGCTTTCAGCACATTTAGGAATCAGGTTGTCTGAAGTTTGTCTAAACGCGCTAAATTACTGAAAAAGTGGGTTGACGGCGGTTCGGCTTTTCCTTACATTAGCGCCCGTCCCGACAACAACGGGATGACAATATGGTGAGGTGTCCGAGTGGCTGAAGGAGCACGCCTGGAAAGTGTGTATACGGCAACGTATCGGGGGTTCGAATCCCCCCCTCACCGCCATATTTAAAGAAGAGCTCGCATGAAAATGCGGGCTTTTTTTTGCATGTTGCACGCTGCGGGGGGATGAGAATCCCCGACCGGGGTTCGACAACTGGCGACAGCCAGTTGGACAGACTGAGAGCGCAGCGAACAGGCTGCCCGCAGGGCGAGCAAAGCGAGTCAATCCCCCCCGGTGCCAAAGGCAACTCGGTGCGGTCTGACCCCTCCCCAAGGGAGATGGAAAAACTACTCTTCAACCATCTTCGCATACTCTTCGATGAGAAAATCCACCAGCGTCCTGACAGACGGCAGCAAACCTCGTCTGGAGGGATAAACGGCGTGAATCACTTCCCGTCTGGGTTCCCACGCTTCAAGCACCCGAATCAGTTCACCTGAAGCCAACTGATCCTTAACCATCAAAATCGGTAGCTGTACCACCCCCACACCCGCCATCGCCGCTTCCCGTAGCGCCAGCATATCAGTGGTAATAAAGCGCGGAGTGTAATGGATCTCGGCTTTTGCCCCTTCCGGCCCGGTGAGTTCCCATTTATGCACCTGCTTTCCGGCTCCCATACTTAACCCTGGCCATTCGCTGAGTTCAGAAGGCATCACTGGGTTACCCCTGCGTTCAATCAACTGGGGGCCAGCTACCAGGCAATGTCCCCTGTCCGCCAGGACACGTAATACCAGATCGCTGTCATCAAACGGACGCGGACGAACACGGATCGCCACATCAATGCCCTCCCCGACCAGATCGACCCGCCGATTGGTCGCTTCGAGTTGAAGATTGATGCCCGGGTAACGAACCATAAATCGCGCAAGCATGGGTCCCACGTGAACATGCAGCAATGTCACCGGACAGGTGATCCTGACAATACCGCGCGGTTCAGCCTGCAACGCCGCAACGGCTTCCTCCGCAGCCTCCGCCTCCACCATCATCGCTTTACAGTGCTGATAGAAGGTCTGCCCAACCTCGGTCACCGTAAACTGTCGGGTGGTTCGATGGATGAGCCGCACGCCAAGTCGCTCTTCCAGCTGCGCTATCCGGCGGCTTAGCCTGGATTTGGCAGATCAAGCGCCCTTCCTGCCGCCGCAAACCCACCGTAATCCACCACCTTCACAAACCACACAAAATCATTGAGATCCTGCATACGCCTCCATTGTTCCATTTTCAGAACAGTGAATGTCATTTTCACTATCTACCGGGATATTAACCCTGAATATAAGCTAATTACATCAACAGAGCAGCAGGAGTTAATCATGAAAAACGTAACAGGTGTTTATACCGCTCCCCGTCAGCACTGGGTTGGCGATGGTTTCCCGGTACGTTCGATGTTTTCTTACCAGACGCACGGCGAGCCTCTCAGCCCGTTCCTTCTGCTGGACTACGCGGGCCCGTACACCTTCCCGGCAAATGGTGCGAAACGCGGCGTAGGCCAACACCCTCACAGGGGTTTTGAAACGGTCACCATCGTCTATTCCGGTGAAGTGGAGCATCGCGACTCTACGGGCAAAGGCGGCGTGATCGGCCCTGGCGATGTGCAGTGGATGACCGCAGGTGCAGGCATTCTGCACGAGGAGTTCCATTCCAGTGCGTTCTCCCGGAAAGGCGGAGAACTGAAAATGATGCAGTTGTGGGTCAACCTGCCTGCGAAAGACAAGATGGCGACGCCGGGCTATCAGAGCATCACGAAAGACACGATCCCGGTTGTTACGCTGCCGGATAACAGCGGCACGCTGAGGGTTATTGCTGGTCGCTACCAGGATGTGACAGGCCCGGCGCACACCTTTTCACCGTTAAACGTCTGGGATTTCACGCTGAATCAGGGCAGTCATCTCACGTTCAATCAGCCGGAAGGCTGGAGCACCGCACTGGTGGTACTGGAAGGCAACGTCACGGTAAACGGCACGGCTGAAGCGGGTGAAGCGCAACTGGTCGTCTTAAGCCAGCAAGGCGACAAAGTGCATCTGGAAGCCAGTAGCGATGCAAAAGTGCTGCTGATGGCGGGTGAGCCGCTGAACGAACCTATTGTGGGCTATGGCCCGTTTGTCATGAACACGAAAACGGAAATCGCGGAAGCCATTCGTGATTTCAACTCCGGTCATTTCGGCCAGATCTGATCAACATTGAGGAGAAGAAAATGTCTACACCTGCAAATTTTAAAGGAGCACGCCCGGTCATTGATGTTAACGATGCGGTGATGTTGCTTATCGATCACCAGAGCGGTCTGTTCCAGACCGTTGGGGATATGCCAATGCCAGAGTTACGAGCCCGAGCGGCAGCGCTGGCTAAGATCGCAACCCTGGCGAAGATCCCGGTCATTACCACTGCTTCCGTACCACAGGGGCCGAATGGACCGTTAATCCCGGAAATCCACGCCAACGCGCCGCATGCGCAGTACGTGCCACGTAAAGGAGAGATTAACGCCTGGGATAACCCGGAATTTGTGGCGGCAGTAAAAGCCACCGGGCGCAGCACGTTGATTATCGCGGGCACCATCACCAGCGTTTGCATGGCTTTTCCGTCGATCAGCGCGGTTGCGGATGGCTATAAAGTCTTTGCAGTGATCGATGCATCCGGTACCTACAGCAAAATGGCTCAGGAGATCACACTGGCTCGTGTAGTCCAGGCTGGCGTGGTGCCAATGGATACAGCGGCAGTTGCTTCAGAAATCCAGCGGACCTGGAACCGTGAAGATGCCGCCGCATGGGCTGAAGTGTATACCCATATCTTCCCGGCCTATCAGTTGTTGATCGAAAGCTATGGCAAAGCACAGGACGTGGTTAAAAACAGCGAAGTGCTCGATTCACAGCGTTAATCCGGCTCTAAGCGACATGAGCTGATTAAGGCTTAACCGAACAGGCACTAAAGCAGAAAATCTGCTTGACCGTTATAGCGCAACTCCCTATAGTAGCGCCCCGTTGCCCCCCAAGCGGTCAGGCAGCAAAACAATATGGTGAGGTGTCCGAGTGGCTGAAGGAGCACGCCTGGAAAGTGTGTATACGGCAACGTATCGGGGGTTCGAATCCCCCCCTCACCGCCATATTTGAAGAAGAGCTCGTACGAAAGTACGGGCTTTTTTTTCGCATATTGCACGCTGCGGGGGGATGAGAATCCCCGACCGGGGTTCGACAACTGGCAACAGCCAGTTGGACAGACTGAGAGCGCAGCGAACAGACTGCCCGCAGGGCGAGCAAAGCGAGTCAATCCCCCCCTCACCGCCATATTTAAAGAAGAGCCCGCATGAAAATACGGGCTACCACGATTAACTGTTCAGTTTCCCTGCGTTCTGCTCACTCACGAGAGAAGACGTCTGACCCGGATTCGCAACCGGTTCATTGTTACGCTCTTCCAGCCAGTAATCGGCATTTTTAATCCCCAGGCGAATCGGATCAAATTGCGGATCAAGACCTTGCGCATTCTGAATTTCATAATCCTTAAGACTGGCAAACGCTTTTTTATGCAACAGCACGATGGCAATAATGTTGAGCCATGCCATCAGCCCTACTCCAATATCCCCCAGCCCCCATGCCAGATCCGCCGTGCGGACTGTGCCATACACCGTGGAAGCCATCAGACATAGTTTGAGCAAGAAGGTCAGCCACGGACGGTGAATTTTACGGTTGATGTAGGCGATATTGGTTTCAGCAATATAGTAGTAGGCAATAATCGTGGTGAAGGCGAAGAAGAACAGCGCAATAGCAACAAAGTAATTACCAAAGCCTGGCATCATACTTTCCATCGCCGTCTGCACATAGCCAGGCCCTGCCGCCACACCTGAAATACCGGTGTAGAGGGCTGCGCCATCAACGCCCTGAACATTATACAGACCGGTGATCAACAGCATAAAACCGGTCGCGGAGCAGACAAACAGCGTGTCGATATAGACCGAGAATGCCTGAACCAGCCCCTGTTTCACCGGATGGCTCACTGCCGCCGCAGATGATGCATGCGGCCCGGTACCTTGCGCCGCCTCGTTGGAATAGACTCCGCGCTTAACCCCCCACATGATAGCCTGACCCAGAATGGCGCCAAAGCCTGCTTCAAGACCAAAAGCACTTTTCCAAATCAACAGAATAACAGCAGGGAGCTGGGTAATATTAATGGCGATAATCACGCAAGCCACAATAATATAACCAAGCGCCATAAAAGGAACGACCATACTGCTAAAACTGGCGATCCTTTTCACGCCACCGAAAATAATAAAACTTAACAGTACAGCAAGTAATGCCGCCGTGACATTTGTATCAAGCCCAAAAGCAATATCCAGACTGGCACCAATCGAGTTTGCCTGCACTCCCGGCAGTAATAAGCCGCAGGAGAAAATCGTGACTACTGCAAATAACCATGCATACCATTTTACCCCTAATCCTTTTTCAATATAAAAGGCAGGACCGCCACGGTATTCACCGTTAATTTTTTCTTTATAAACCTGGCCTAATGTCGATTCGACAAAAGCAGAACTGGCCCCCAAAAAAGCCACGATCCACATCCAGAAAAGTGCGCCTGGTCCGCCAAAGGTGATTGCGGTGGCTACACCAGCAATGTTCCCGGTCCCTACACGCCCTGCCAGTGTCATCGTCAAAGCCTGGAAAGACGATACGCCTGCATCAGTAGGACGCCCCTGGAACATCAAAGTAATCATATGTTTTATATGACGTAATTGTAAAAAACGACTACGCAATGAGAAATAGAGACCGACACCCAGACATAAGAATATTAACGCCGGGCTCCAGATAACACCGTTAATTGCACCAACCAGTTCGTTCATGTACGACCCTCAACGTGATGTTCCAGGGAAACGGTTCCCCAGGGGATTTTCTTTTTAGAATGTTGTTTGAATCAGTACGAAACATAGATAATCGCTCACAAGACACCAACTTAATTTTTACATCTTAGTAACATTATGTGACAGCATTCACGTTTAAAATTGAGCAAAAAGTTAGCGAGATCATGATATTCATAGGTATTTTGTGGATATCACAAATAGACATCACATTTCGGTGAGAGTGATAAAAACCAAGCGAGAGTATTGCTAAGGAATAAACGAAACTTCCCGGCATTACGCCGGGAAGGGATTGCAGAAGAGAGGTAAAACGGTGATGTTTTACCTTTAGTCGGAATAGACTTGCAGCGTGCGCTGACACAGCGCCGACCGCACGCAGTCATCTTTGGTGAAGCGGACCACCCCAATCATCTCATCTTCCTCAAAACGTGACATAGCGTCGCTCAGTCCGGATTTCACGCCGGATGGCAGGTCACACTGGGTAATATCGCCGTTGACGATAACCGTCACGTTCTCCCCGAGGCGCGTCAAAAACATCTTCATTTGCGCAGCGGTCACGTTCTGAGCCTCGTCAAGAATGACGACCGCATTTTCAAATGTACGTCCGCGCATATAGGCGAACGGCGCGATTTCCACCTTGCCAATCTCTGGCCGCAGGCAGTACTGCATAAAGGAAGCCCCCAGTCGTTTCACCAGCACGTCGTAGACGGGCCTGAAGTATGGGGCAAACTTCTCCGAAATGTCTCCGGGCAAGAAGCCGAGATCTTCATCAGCTTGCAGTACCGGACGGGTAACAATAATCCTCTCCACGTCCTTATGGATCAGCGCTTCCGCCGCTTTGGCCGCACTGATCCAGGTTTTCCCGCATCCGGCTTCACCGGTTGCAAAGATGAGCTGTTTACTCTCGATAGCATTCAGGTAGTGCGCCTGAGCCTCATTGCGCGCCACAATTGGAGAATTATCACGGCTGTCCCGCGCCATGCCAATTGCTTCTACGCCACTCATCTGCACAAGCGAGGTGACCGATTCTTCTTCACGCTGTTTATGGCTACGTGAATCCCGTCTCAGCACACGTTTTGCTTCGCGACGAGCTTTGATCACTGCTTTTTGTCTTCCCATGGATAGCACCTTGAGTTGTTGGTATTCATCACACGCGCCAGTTTCAGCACGATTATGCGCACGAACATCAGAGGGTTGGCTTCCTTGTAAGCCATTGCTTGCTTTATCGGATGACGATACGGAACAGCTACGCGCACCGTTCTGCACGTCGGTCGAATCAGATTCTTGAGGAAGGGGGGAGAATTTAGTGGTGAGGAAATCGCTGCCGGAGTCTGAGCCTCCGCGCCGGGTGCTGCGGTTGTTGTGTTTACCTTGTCCAGTACAGGACGCAACCATTCGCGATCTCCATAGTGATTCAGCATCACTGCCGGGAACTACCGCTGTCTTATCTTAATTACATCAGGTGTTAGCATAAATGCAACATTTATTTTACCTGATTGCAACCTTTAAGACTGTCCCTACAGTTGAAATCAGTCTCATACAGAAATATTACAGAAATATAACAACAGAATCGTCATATGAAAAAATAATGTCCCTGCGACGTGGCGCAGGGACAGTGATCAGGCTTCAATCAGCCCTTGAGCGAGATACGCGTGTTGATCGCGTACACCTGGCAGGGCGAAGAAATAGCCGCCGCCGATAGGTTTAATGTACTCTTCCAGCGCTTCGCCGTTTAACCGCTTCTGTACGGTCAGGAACCCTTTCTCCAGATCATGCTGATAACAGACAAACAGCAAGCCCATATCGAGTTGACCGGAGTTGGTTACGCCCAGAGAGTAACTGTAGCCACGGCGCATCATCAGGCTGGATTGCGTCTCTTTGGTGCGCGGATTGGCCAGACGAATATGGCTGTCCAGCGCAATCACATCGCCATTGGGATCGCTGGCGTAGTCGGGCACATCATGTTCGTTCTTCATGCCGAGCGGCGCCCCACTCTGCTTATCACGACCAAAAATCGTCTGCTGCTCTTTGAGTGGCGTGCGATCCCAAAACTCCACGTGGAACTGAATAATCCGCACGGCCTGATAACTTCCCCCGACTGCCCATGCTGGTTCGCCCTGTTCGGAAGTAACCCACACCACCGCCTTCATCAGCGCACCATCGTGGCTGTCCGGGTTGGCCGTACCGTCCTTAAAGCCCAGCAGGTTAACCGGCGTCTCTTTCCCTTTGCTGCGGGCAGCATGATCTGAGATAAACCCTTCCCGCTTCCAGCGCACGCTCAACAGATCCGGCGTGTGCTTGATGATGTCCCGCAGAGCGTGGATCACCGTGTCCTGGGTATTGGCGCAAATCTGCAGAAGCAGGTCACCGTGACAGAGAGCCGCATCCAGCGAGTCATTCGGGAAACGCGTCATTTTCTGCAGCGCTTTTGGCTTCTGTTTTGCCAGTCCGTAGCGCGCATCAAACAGCGATTCACCGAGCGAAACGGTCATCGTCAGGTTATCCGGGGCGATAAACGGCCCCAGGATACCGGAATCCATTGGCGGAAGACGCGGATTTGGCGTTTCCGGTGCCGGCCCGCCTGCGGTGAGAAATGCGATACGTGTCGTCAGCAGACGGAACAGACGCTCCAGATCAGCTTTATCACTTGCCAGTGAGTCAAACGCCACCAGCATCATCGACGCCTGCTGGGGTGTCAGAATTCCCGACTGATGTTCACCGTAAAACGGCTGCGTCTCCATGCGAGCATTAGGGGACAGCGTGCCAGGTGCACTTTGCGCCTTTGCTGCATGCGCCACCGGGCACCCTCCGGCCAGAGCAAAAGCGCCCCCCAGCGCCCCCACGCCTTTCAACAACCGACGACGTGAAGGTTCAGCCACGTCGTTCTCGTTATGCTTATTCATCGTGCTTAGTCCAGACCCAGTACGCCACGTAACAGAGAGAGATCTTCCGCCAGGGCGGTAATCGGGCCTTTCAGCGCATTACGGTCGGCATCAGTCAGTTTATCGTAGGTTTCAAACCCATCTTTGGTACGGTACTTCGCCAGAATGGTGTCGACTTTTTTGAAGTTGGCATCCACTTTAGCCAGCAGTTCGCTGTTCTCTTTCTGCAGTTGAGGACGCAGCAGATCGACAATTTTTTGTGAACCATCGACGTTGGCCTGGAAATCCCACAGGTCGGTATGGCTGTAGCGATCTTCTTCACCGCTGATTTTGCTGGCGGCTACTTCTTCAATCAGCGCTGCGGCACCGCCCACCACTTTTGACGGCGGGAAAGCCAGCTCGCTAATGCGCTTTTGCAACTCCAGCACGTCGCTGTTTAGTTGCGCAGCGTATTTCTCCATCCCTTTCGTGGAGTTGTCACCAAACAGGGCTTTCTCCAGACGGTGGAAACCGGTGAATTTCGGATCAGCCGCTTTTTGCTCGAAATCGTCTTCGCGGGCATCAATGCTGCCATCAAGGTCAGAGAACAACTCAGCAATCGGCTCAATACGCTCGTAGTGCTGACGAGTCGGCGCATACAGGGATTTCGCTTTTTCGATATCACCTGCTTTCACCGCATCGGTAAAGGCTTTGGTACCCGTGACCAGGTCAGCAGTCTCTTTGGTGACATACGCTTTATAAGCGGTGATGGCATCGCCCAGGCTCAGCAGGGCCGTACCTTTCGCGGCATCCGCCGTGGCATTCCCTTTAACAATGAGCTTACCCTTCGGGTTGGTCAGCAGACCGCAGGTCATGTCATATTCACCCGGCTGCAGGTTAGCCGTCATTTTCTGGCTAAAGCCAGGCGCGATATTTTCGCGCTCTTCCACAACCATCACACCTTTGAGAATTTCCCACTCCAGCGCTTTCTGGCTGTGGTTCTGAATAATAAATTGTGTCTTGCCGCTGTTGACCGTAATGGTCATCGGCTCGCACTGCTTATCATTCACCGTCACCTTGACCTGTGGAATATCAGCAGCCTGAGCGGCAAAGGCAGAAGCAACAAGCGCTGCCACACCAACCTGTAACGCACTACGACGAAATTGAATTGCCATGACCCTTCCCTTTAAAAGTATGTTGTAACTACAGTAAGCACATCAGGGCGCAGTACGCGACGGCTGAGCGCTGGGGCGCGATGGCATAAAGAACAGCGCCAGCGCCGGAATGAGGTAGATAAAGTACATCGCCACTTCGCTGACGCTCGGCGTTTCCTGATAGCCGAAGATGCCTTCAAGCAGGGTGCCGGTCAGTGAATGGGTGGAAAGAACGTTGCTGAGGTCGAACGCCACATCCTGGAAATGGTTCCACAGGCCCGCTTCATGGAAGGCGCGAATCGCCCCTGCCGCCAGCCCAGCAGCCACCAACAAAATAAACAAACTCGTCCACTTGAAGAAGGCCCCCAGGTTAAGGCGAATGCCGCCCCAGTAAAGCAGGAAACCCAGCACCACAGCCGTAGCAAGACCCAGCATCGCACCTAACGGCGGCCAGATGCCGACATCCTGCTGAAATGCCGCCAGCAGGAAGAAAACTGACTCCAGGCCTTCACGCGCGACGGCGAAAAAGACCATCATAATCAGTGCCCAGCCGTGGTTATTGCTCTTTTGCAGGGCGTTATCCACCGCCTGCTCCAGTTGCACCTTTACGTTACGGGAGACTTTACGCATCCAGAACACCATCCAGGTGAGGATCACCACCGCGATCACCGCAACGATGCCTTCAAACAGTTCCTGTTCTTTCTGCGGGAATTCACCGGTGGTTTCATTGATCAGGATACCCAGGCCCAGACACAGCGCCGCGGCAAGGAACACCCCCACCCACATGACGCCAATCCAGCGTCCGCGCTGGGTTCGCTTCAGATAACTGGCGATGAGACTGACAATGAGGGCAGCTTCGAGCCCTTCACGTAACATAATGAGAAATGGAACAAACATGCCGACACCTTAAATGTTTATCGCGGTCAACTGATGCAAAGAAAGGTAAATTCTTGTGATAGTGATTATCATTACGACGGGCAGAAAAACAAGCGAAATGTGTGTTGTTTTGATGACGAGTTGTAAACGCAAAGTCTGGTAATAGTTGCTGTCGTTATCGTTAAGTTTATAAGTTATAACCAAAATGCCCATTTACGGTTAACCAGGGCTGTGGCTAAATATCTGCCTCAAACACCTGGTGAAAATTAATTATGTTTAAGATTGTCCATTTCCTGCTCGCGCTGGTGATTATTCTTGCGCTGGCCTGGCTGGTGAGTTTCGACCGCCGAAAAATTCGCATTCGTTTTGTTTTACAGCTGATTGTCATTGAGATTGCTCTGGCGTTCTTTTTCCTGCACGCCGAAAGCGGGTTATTCCTGATTAAATACGTCTCAGGGTTCTTTGAATCACTGCTGAAATTTGCTGCCGAAGGCACCAACTTTGTCTTTGGTGGGATGGGTGAAAAAGGACTGGCGTTCATTTTCCTCGGTGTACTTTGTCCGATTATTTTTATTTCCGCGCTGATTGGTATTCTGCAACACTGGCGAATTCTGCCGATATTTATTCGGGTGATCGGCACGCTGCTGTCAAAACTGAATGGTATGGGCAAACTGGAATCCTTTAATGCGGTGAGTTCATTGATCCTCGGCCAGTCTGAAAACTTCATTGCCTACAAAGGCGTGCTGGGCGATCTCTCCTCACGTCGTCTCTTCACGATGGCGGCTACAGCTATGTCGACGGTCTCTCTGTCGATTGTTGGCGCCTATATGACCATGCTCGATGCCAAATTTGTGGTGGCGGCGCTGATTCTAAACATGTTCAGTACCTTTATTATTCTCTCCGTTATCAACCCGGCGCGCCCGGAAGCGGAGCCGGATATCAAACTTGAAAAACTGCATGAATCCCAGAGCTTCTTCGAAATGCTCGGCGAGTATATTCTGGCTGGTTTTAAAGTGGCGATGATTATTCTGGCGATGCTGATTGGCTTTATTGCCCTTATTAGCGCCGTTAACGCCCTCTTCTCCAGCCTGTTTGGCATGAGCTTCCAGCAAATCCTGGGTTATGTATTTTATCCCCTGGCATGGCTGGTGGGCATTCCTCTGAGCGATGCCTTAAATGCGGGCAGTATTATGGCGACCAAACTGGTGGCGAATGAATTTGTAGCGATGATTGAGCTGCAAAAAATCGCTCATTCGATGTCACCTCGTGGGCTGGGAATTTTGTCTGTTTTCCTGGTGTCGTTCGCGAACTTTGCATCCATCGGCATTGTGGCCGGGGCGATTAAAGGCCTGAACGAGCAGCAGGGGAACGTAGTATCGCGGTTTGGTTTGCGTCTGGTGTATGGCGCGACGCTGGTGAGCCTGCTGTCAGCGAGTTTTGCGGGTTTAGTGTTGTAAGTCAGGACGGCGGGATATCCCGCCGTTTTTATCAGAACTGCACGCAAACTGGCTGGTCGACACGCATCACCGACTCCTGCGCGAAGCGGGACTTATAAATCCCGCGTAACGCTTCGATGTTCTTTTCACTCTGCGCATCTTTACCGTGGATCAGCATCAGCGCTTTACTCGGTTCACGCGCTACCTTCCCGTCGTTACCCAACCACTGTCCACGCGCATCAAATACCGTCAGACCATCACGAAAACGCGGTGTGACGTCCTGATCAACAAACTGCTGCCACTCGTTACTGGTGATCTGCGCCCCGGCCGGACGGTTCAGGCCGAAATAGAGCGTGGTTTGCTGCATCTGGTTATCCGCTTTGCAGGTCTCTACCGCCGCGTGTTGCGAGGGCGCAGTGCAGCCAGCCAGCATCAAAAATACCGCTGCCATTACCCCTGTTTTGATTGTCATGCTTCGCTATCCTCATTGTTATAAGCACATGGATATCACAGGAAATTACGGATTTTGGCAAGAAAAAAGCCGGGCAGCGCTAGCGCTTACCCGGCTTTCAGTGTTCCGAGGAAAAAAATTATTCCGGCTGCAGCTTAGTCGGCGGTGCAGAATGGTAATGCGCATCTGCTTCAGCAAAGCGTTTCTGCATGGATGCTGACGGCGCTTTACCCAGCAGGCTGAAGACCACAATACCAATGCTACCGAAAATGAAGCCCGGAATGATTTCATACAGACCCAGCCACGCGAACTGTTTCCAGACGATCACGGTAACCGCACCGATAATCATCCCCGCCAGCGCGCCGTTACGGGTCATACGTGACCACAACACGGAGAAGAGCACTACCGGACCAAATGCCGCACCAAAGCCCGCCCACGCGTAGCTCACCAGGCCCAACACGCGGTTTTCCGGGTTGGCCGCCAGTGCGATGGCCACCAGCGCCACCAGCAGAACCATAAAGCGCCCTACCCACACCAGCTCTTTCTGGCTTGCACCTTTGCGCAGGAAAGCTTTGTACAGATCTTCGGTGATGGCACTGGAGCAGACCAGCAGCTGGCAGCTCAGGGTAGACATCACTGCCGCCAGAATCGCGGAGAGCAGAATACCGGCAATCCACGGGTTAAACAGAATCTGCGCCAGCTCAATGAACACACGTTCGGCGTTCTGGTTCACCGCGCCCGCCTGCGCCGGGTTATTGTTGAAGTACGCGATACCAAAGAAGCCTACCGCACACGCCCCCGCCAGACACAGGATCATCCACGTCATACTGATGCGACGCGCATGCACGATGGTGTGGTGAGAATCCGCAGCCATAAAGCGCGCCAGGATATGCGGCTGACCAAAGTAACCCAGACCCCAGCCCATCAGCGACACGATGGCAACGAAGTTCAGCCCTTTCAGCATGTCGACGTTTTCGATGCTCTTCTGCTTAATCACTTCCAGCGAATCACCAAGACCGCCGACGGTGAAAATCACAATCACCGGGGTCAGGATCAGGGCGAAGATCATCAGGCTCGCCTGCACGGTGTCGGTCCAGCTTACGGCCAGGAAACCACCCACGAAGGTATACAGGATGGTCGCCGCAGCACCCGCCCACAGCGCGGTTTCATAGCTCATACCGAAGGTGCTTTCGAACAGTCGCGCGCCCGCCACAATGCCGGAGGCACAGTAGATGGTGAAGAACAGCAGGATAACCACGGCAGAGATAATGCGCAGAATGCGGCTGTTATCTTCAAAGCGTCCGGTGAAGTAATCCGGCAGCGTCAGGGCGTTATTATTGGCCTCGGTATGCACGCGCAGACGGCCTGCCACCAGTTTCCAGTTGATCCATGCCCCGACAGTCAGGCCGATGGCAATCCAGCTTTCTGAAATACCGGAAATGAAAATCGCGCCTGGTAACCCCATCAGCAGCCAGCCGCTCATGTCCGATGCCCCCGCAGACAACGCGGTCACCATCGGGCCTAAACTACGCCCGCCCAGAATGTAGTCGTCAAAGTTCTTTGTTGAACGCCATGCCAAAAACCCTATCAGGATCATGCCAAAAATATAAACGAGAAATGTCACCAGCATCGGTGTGCTAATAGCCATTCAAATTCTCCAAAAAGTCGAGCGACAACCGTCCGGGTTGCCTTGTTATATGATCACCGGAACGTGGTGAATGTATCTTGTGTTTCTGTTGGGCGCGCTATCCTGCCGTATGCGCACCCCGCTGACAAACGATTTAACACTGCATTTACATCAAATTCATCCCTGGTTTGATACAACTTTCCTATAGGTTGCACTCGCTCACACTTATACGGGTTGCACCTTTTAAAAATGTTAAGCACCGCATAAAAACAGGCTTTGGATACAGAAGCCAGTTCTTTTTTCCAGCTAACCATTCATTAACAATCCATTCATTTTCCGGGTTGCAAACCAGGTCACATTTAACACGGTTGCACAAAGTTGCAACATGGTGGATATTTCACGCTAACGACAGAACACTATTAAAGAACAACAGGAGCTTTGGCATGGGTATGACCACCATGGGGGTTAAGCTGGATGACGCAACGCGCGAACGGATTAAGTCCGCAGCCACCCGCATTGACCGCACACCGCACTGGCTAATCAAGCAGGCAATTTTTAACTATCTGGAAAGGCTGGAGAGTGAAGACGGTCTGCCAGAGCTGCCTGCCCTGCTGGCTGGCGCGGCGAATGAAAGCGAGGAAGCGCTGACCGCAGGTGATGAAAGTCATCAACCCTTCCTCGAATTCGCCGAGCAGATCCTGCCGCAATCCGTCAGCCGTGCCGCCATCACTGGCGCCTGGCGTCGTGCCGAAACCGATGCCGTGCCGATGCTGCTGGAGCAGGCTCGCCTGCCAGAAGCGATTGCTGCGCAGGCGCACAGCCTGGCCTATCAATTAGCCGATAAGCTGCGTAACCAGAAAACCGCCACCGGCCGCGCCGGGATGGTTCAGGGCCTGCTGCAGGAGTTCTCTCTCTCGTCACAGGAAGGCGTGGCACTGATGTGTCTGGCAGAAGCACTGCTGCGTATTCCGGATAAAGCCACCCGTGACGCGCTGATCCGCGACAAGATCAGCAACGGTAACTGGCAGTCACACATTGGCCGCAGCCCGTCGCTGTTCGTTAACGCCGCTACCTGGGGTCTGCTGTTTACCGGCAAGCTGGTCTCGACTCATAACGAAGCCAACCTCTCCCGCTCTTTAAACCGCATCATCGGCAAAAGCGGCGAACCGCTGATCCGCAAAGGCGTGGATATGGCGATGCGTCTGATGGGCGAGCAGTTTGTCACGGGTGAAACCATTGCCGAAGCGCTGGCAAACGCCCGCAAGCTGGAAGATAAAGGTTTCCGCTACTCGTATGACATGTTGGGTGAAGCGGCGCTGACCGCCGCTGACGCGCAAGCCTATATGGTCTCTTACCAGCAGGCGATCCACGCCATTGGTAAAGCGTCTAACGGTCGCGGTATTTATGAAGGCCCGGGCATCTCGATTAAACTGTCCGCACTGCACCCGCGCTACAGCCGTGCGCAGTACGACCGGGTGATGGAAGAACTTTACCCACGTCTGAAATCCCTGACCCTGCTGGCGCGCCAGTATGACATTGGTATCAACATCGACGCCGAAGAGGCCGACCGTCTGGAGATCTCCCTCGATCTGCTGGAAAAACTGTGCTTCGAGCCAGAACTGGCAGGCTGGAACGGGATTGGTTTCGTTATTCAGGCGTACCAGAAGCGCTGTCCGTTCGTCATTGATTATCTGATTGACCTGGCAAGCCGCAGCCGTCGCCGCCTGATGATCCGCCTGGTGAAAGGCGCCTACTGGGATAGCGAAATCAAACGCGCCCAGATGGACGGTCTGGAAGGCTATCCGGTCTATACCCGCAAGGTATACACCGACGTCTCTTACCTCGCCTGCGCAAAAAAACTGCTCGGCGTACCGAACCTGATTTATCCGCAGTTTGCTACCCATAACGCCCATACGCTGGCGGCGATCTACAGCCTGGCCGGACAGAACTACTACCCGGGCCAGTATGAATTCCAGTGCCTGCACGGCATGGGTGAACCACTGTATGAGCAGGTCACCGGTAAAGTGGCGGACGGCAAGCTGAACCGCCCATGCCGTATCTATGCCCCGGTGGGCACCCACGAAACCCTGCTGGCGTACCTGGTCCGTCGTCTGCTGGAAAACGGTGCGAACACCTCCTTCGTTAACCGCATTGCCGATACCACGCTGCCGCTTGATGAGCTGGTTGCCGATCCGGTGCAGGCCGTTGAGAAGATGGCGGCGCAGGAAGGGCAGATTGGTCTGCCACATCCGAAAATTGCCCTGCCGCGCGAGTTGTACGGCAAAGGCCGCGTGAACTCAGCGGGTCTGGATCTCGCCAACGAACACCGTCTGGCGTCCCTCTCCTCTGCCCTGCTCAACAGCGCGCTGCAGAAATGGCAGGCTAAACCGATGCTGGAGCAACCTGTCGCTGACGGTGAAATGCAGCCAGTGATTAACCCGGCGGAGCCAAAAGATATCGTCGGTTACGTGCGTGAAGCGACTGACGCGGAAGTGGATCAGGCGCTGGACAGCGCGGTGAATAACGCCCCTATCTGGTTCGCCACCCCTCCTGAGGAACGTGCCGCCATTCTCGAACGCGCTGCGGTGCTGATGGAAGATCAGATGCAACAGCTCATCGGCATTCTGGTGCGCGAAGCGGGTAAAACCTTCAGCAACGCCATCGCCGAAGTGCGCGAGGCCGTCGACTTCCTGCACTACTATGCCGGCCAGGTGCGTGATGATTTCGATAACGAAACCCACCGTCCGCTTGGCCCGGTCGTCTGTATCAGTCCGTGGAACTTCCCGCTGGCGATCTTCACCGGCCAGATTGCCGCTGCGCTTGCGGCGGGCAACAGCGTGCTGGCGAAACCGGCGGAACAGACCCCGCTGATTGCCGCCCAGGGCATTAACATCCTTCTGGAAGCCGGTGTTCCGGCAGGCGTGGTGCAACTGCTGCCTGGCCGGGGGGAAACCGTTGGTGCGAAGCTCACCGCTGATAACCGCGTGCGTGGCGTGATGTTCACCGGCTCGACCGAAGTGGCCTCCCTGCTGCAACGCAACATCGCCACCCGTCTTGATGCGCAAGGTCGTCCGACGCCGCTCATCGCGGAAACCGGTGGCATGAACGCCATGATCGTTGACTCCTCCGCGCTCACCGAGCAGGTGGTGGTTGACGTTCTGGCTTCCGCCTTCGACAGCGCCGGCCAGCGCTGCTCCGCCCTGCGCGTGCTGTGTCTGCAGGATGACGTGGCCGACCACACTCTGAAGATGCTGCGCGGCGCAATGTCCGAATGCCGTATGGGCAATCCGGGCCGTCTCACCACCGATATCGGGCCGGTGATCGACGCGGAAGCCAAAGCCAACATCGAAAACCACATTCAGACCATGCGTGCCAAAGGCCGTCCGGTGTTCCAGGCCGTACGTGAAACCAGCGAAGATGCCCGTGAGTGGCAGACCGGTACCTTTGTGCCACCAACGCTGATTGAACTGGCGAGCTTCGACGAACTGAAAAAAGAGGTCTTCGGTCCGGTACTCCACGTGGTGCGTTACAACCGTAACAACCTGAACGCGCTGATTGAGCAGATCAACGCTTCCGGCTATGGCCTGACGCTGGGTGTGCATACCCGTATTGACGAAACCATCGCCCAGGTCACCGGCAGCGCCAAAGTAGGCAACCTGTACGTGAACCGTAACATGGTGGGTGCCGTTGTGGGTGTGCAACCGTTCGGCGGCGAAGGCTTGTCCGGTACGGGTCCGAAAGCGGGTGGTCCGCTCTATCTGTACCGTCTGCTGGCGAACCGTCCGGAGAACGCGCTGGGTGTCACCCTGGCTCGTCAGGACGCGGACTATCCGGTGGATGCACAGCTGAAAACCGTACTGACGCAGCCGCTGGAAGCGCTTATCACGTGGGCGGAAAAACGTCCTGAACTGCGCGCGCTGGCTCAGCAATATGGCGAGCTGGCGCAGGCGGGTACGCAGCGTCTGCTGCCGGGCCCAACCGGCGAGCGCAACACCTGGACGCTAATGCCGCGTGAGCGTGTACTGTGTGTGGCGGATAACGAGCAGGATGCGCTGGTGCAACTGGCTGCTGCTGCTGCGACCGGTTGTGAAGTGCTGTGGCCGGAAGATGCGCTGCATCGCGACCTGGCTAAACAGCTGCCGAAAGCAGTCTCGTCCCGCATTCACTTCGCGAAAGCGGATGCATTGCTGGCACAGCCGTTTGACGCCGTTATCTACCACGGTGATTCTGACCAGCTGCGCGAACTGTGCGAACAGGTCGCGGCCCGCAGCGGGGCGATTGTTTCGGTGCAGGGCTTCGCCCGCGGTGAAACCAACCTGTTGCTGGAGCGTCTGTACGTGGAGCGATCACTCAGCGTCAACACCGCCGCCGCAGGGGGTAACGCCAGCCTGATGACAATCGGCTAACGCTGTGCTAATAAGGCTCCGGAGACGGAGCCTTATTTTATTGGGGAGTGTATGAAACGAATTCTTATTGCAGGTGCAGCACTGCTGCTGAGCGCCAGCGCATTGGCCGACGAGTGCGGCAAAGCGACTACCCAGCTTGAACTGAACACCTGTAGCGCGCAGCAGTATCAGGCTGCCGATAACAAGCTCAACCAGACGTATCAGGCCGCCATCAAGCGCGCGGCAGCCCCCCAGCGGGAGCTACTAAAAAAAGCACAACAGGCGTGGATCACCCTGCGTGATGCGGACTGCACATTTATGGGGTCAGGAACCGAAGGTGGCAGCGTTCAGCCAATGATCATTAATCAGTGTCTGGCGGAAAAAACCGTTGAGCGCGAAGCGTTTCTGGCCTCGCTGATGCAGTGTGAAGAGGGCGACTTAAGCTGCCCTCTCCCGCCGGGGAACTAACGCACGCGGATCCCTTCAATGATCATCTGCTGTACGTTTTCCAGCGTGCTCTGGAAAAACGCCTCATCCTGGAGCGTTTTACCGGTCACCGCCTCAACCTGGGCCGCAAAGTCAGCATAATGCTGAGTGGAGGCCCAAATCATAAAGATCAGATGATGTGGGTCGACCGGTGCCAGTTTCCCGCTGGCGACCCATCCGGCAATAATGGCTGATTTATCATCAACCAACTGCTTTAAATCCCCTGTCAGTTCCGCCTGCAACAGCGGCGCGCCCTGCAGCATCTCCAGACAGAACAGCCTTGATGCCTGCGGGTAATCACGCGACACCTCCAGCTTCAGGCGAATGTACTCTTTGATCGCCACCAGCGGAGCCAGCTCTTGACGGAATGCTTTGAGGGGTGCCAGCCAGATATCAAGGATCTGCTGCATCACCGCCACATAGAGCGCCTCTTTCGACGGGTAGTAGTAGAGCAGATTGGTTTTGGACACCCCGGACTGCTCCGCCACCTGCTCCAGACGCGTACCGTGAATACCAAACTGTGAAAAAGTCTCCAGCGCCGCGCTGAGGATGGCCTGCTTCTTGGCGCTCACGGCCTGCGAACGTTTACCGGGTGTTTTCACTGCGCCTTGTGTCATTCCTGCTCTCCATATTGATTTGTCATAGCATAGCAAAAGCCCTGCTTTATCTCGACATTTCGGGGGGCAGGCTCGGTGCAAAATCGAAAAAGAAAAGCTGTTGTGGGAGACTGGGTGCGAATGTTGCTACCCCTTCTTCATAGCTGACTACTCGGTCCTTAACACGATCCGCTTCGTGCCAGGTGCAGTTGTTAGAACTACATGAACCATAAATTTGTTGAGAAACAGGCCGATGTTTTTTTCAAAATACCATTGATTCATATAGCGAGGAATCTAGTGCTAAGGCTTTTTGTTCTACCAAGGTAAAATCAATAAAATCCTGAAAGAGTTTAATGCCATGAAATTAAACACCACAATAAAAATAAAACCCAGTGTTTTAATGTTATTTTCATTTCAAACCGGAAATCACTGGAGTTGTTTTTAAGCAGGACTAAGTTTAATGAAGTTACCTACTAGAACTTGAACCACTGTACTTTTATGATTAGAAAACTATTTAATGAGAGAACCATGAGAACAAATCACATTTACTCTTTAACACATTGAATTATTTTCAAGTGAGATTAAGGTGTTTTTATAAATAGATTCTATTGTTTATGAATTATTACATTCAAAAAAAATTCAAATCACAGCACTTGATTGGGTAAACGCACATGAAATTATCAAAAATTTTCATCATCATGCTTTGTTCTGCTGCCAGTAGCTGTAGCAATGCTGATACGGTAATGGCTCCTTATGAAAAAAAACTTGAGCTCAATGACTCAACCACTCGAAGTTTTCATTCTATGTTATATTATCCTTCAGGTATAGCCCTTCACAGCCCCGGATATATCATTGGGGTTGAAAAATCACCAAAAAAAATTATTGGCGGACCAAGTGAAATTAAATCACTTACAAAACACAATATAAAATCCATGTTTATTTCTCATATCATAAAAAATGACTTTAATGTCATAAATGAAAAATCAACCACTCCTTACATTACTAGCAATTACTGTTTTGTTTATAACTCCTATATATCAAAAGAGTTGGTTGAAAAATCAAATATCGACATAGCTAAAATCAGCGGGTGGAATGCATGTGACATTTCAAGCTCTGTTGAAGATGCAAATGACGCTCTGTTACTCTCATTTTATAATAATAGTAACGTAGGGCTTTCTGCACTTAAAAGCAATCTCAAGCATGACCTTAAAAGTGGTGTTTATAGCCATATACTGATCATCGTCATGGGTTGGAATACGTCTCAAAGTGACGCAATCCGTAATTTTAATGATATTACTGGAAATATAATAACAGCCTCTCTTGAACAACAGGATGAAGTTAAAGAAAATCCTTCAAGTCCCGCAAGTAACATGCTAATCCCCCGAGTACGAGTTATCCCCCCCTCCGAAAAAAACAACCTTTCTTTTAGACCGCTCGTAATTGGTATTACCTGGCCTTCATATTGGTCCACTAGAGTAGATAATGTTGCCAGTTACCCAAACAAAGCAAACGATGCGGACGAACTGGGTCTCATCTGGCTCAATAAAATTATCAATCAAACTATACCTGAGAGTATGAGCGAATCAGGCATCAAACTTCCTGTCATCGCCATAGGTCATAGTTTCGGTGCTCGCGCTATGACTCGAGCGCTATTTAGCAGTCCATTAAAAAATGACACAACGGTCTCGAGCCCTATAAATTTAGCTGTGTCATTGCAGGGTGCCATGAGTATCAACAGGTTCTTTCCTGGATTAAGTGAAGAAGGAGCGCCATACAGAGATTACATGAGGTTGGGTAATACTAAATTAGTATTAACAGCATCGAAATTCGACTCAGCAGTAAAATTTGCGAAATGGACTGACCCTGCAGGAGCAGTGAAAAGTTATGTGAAAGCTTGTACGCAACCTGTTTACTCGGGAACATTTCACTGTATGACTGCCTCAGATACATCAGCTACAGAAACATATGGTAAATTTTCACTCTGCAACCGTGGTGATACATCAGAAAAATGTACAAATCCTCTTAACGGTATTAATGGGGCAAGAGTTATTGATTACATTGATACATCAAACGGAATTACACAATACAATTCCTTTGGTACAGGTGGGGATGCTCATAGCGATATCTATCGATTACCGATGGGTCGGTTGTTGTGGAGACTAATCCAGGCTTATGCAATGAAATAAAAACGTTGGCTAACTCCGTAAGATGTTCAGCCATCAGAGCCGCTCAATGGTGAGTAAAGATTGAACCCATTTAATTAACTACAACTAATGTACTAGTGAAGATTTTTTGAATGGCTATAGTTATGTGATATAGAGACCGCCTGTTATTTTAATTATCCTTTTGATTGGAGTCACCCATGTCGACTTATTTTTGTTTTTATTTACGCATTCTCTCAGACTCAAACAAATTGATTGCTCCCTCTATTGTATTGGCTAGTTTAATTTTAAGTGGGTGCACCTCAGAGGCACCTAAGGAAACTGATATTTTAGCGATTACCAATCAAGCTTCATATAATTGCGATGATTATAAGGATGCTAATGGAATTTTACACCACAGAGATAGCAATTGCAGAGTGCAAGGTAAATTAATTTTAACCAACCCTATGAAAAATTTATCTTATGTCCTTTACCGGAAGGGTGATACAGCACACTTTGAACCAGTACTTTGTACTCTTCCATCTCAAGCTGCAGAAGCATTAAAAAAGATCCGCAATACAGAAGCTACAATCGCCGTACCGAAAGTATCTATTACAGGGAAACGTAATGCTCAAGATACTTCTGATGTGGTCGTTCTGAATAAAGATGATGATATGTCATCGGCTTTATTTGTATTATCGTCTAGCTTCTCGCTATGCATGGCTTATGGTTCAAATGCCATAGACCAAAATGCCTACGCACAACTATTCTCTAAAATATTAGATAATGCTATCAAAGGTAAGGAGACAGTGGTTAATGCTAAACCAGCAACTAAATAAAAGACGTTTTTATGCGTGAAGCCACAATAAACGCTAACCTGCGATCCCGGCCCGCACCGGGATCGTGCTGCATTCCCCTCATCGCCCCTGCACCGCCATCGCGCACTGTTGCCTGCTTTGTGTGCATTTCTTTTGACCATTTAGTCCACTTTATTTACACCCAATTCACCAACCACTCATTAACACATTAATAACAAAGCCATTTTAAAAACTGGCATCCCCTTTGCAAAACTCTTTTCACGAGGCTGAACAGGATATGCAGGATGCAGCGCCACGTCTGACTTTCACCCCACATTGAGATGAAGAGAGGTTCGTGATGAAAATTGGCGTATTTGTACCCATCGGCAACAACGGCTGGCTTATCTCGACCACCGCACCGCAATACATGCCGACCTTTGAGCTGAATAAAGCCATCGTGCAGAAAGCGGAGCACTACCATTTCGATTTTGCGCTTTCGATGATCAAACTGCGCGGCTTTGGCGGCAAAACTGAATTCTGGGATCACAACCTGGAATCCTTCACCCTGATGGCCGGGCTGGCTGCGGTGACCTCGCGTATTCAGATCTACGCTACTGCCGCCACCCTCACCCTGCCCCCGGCGATCGTGGCGCGTATGGCCTCCACCATCGACTCCATCTCCGGCGGGCGCTTTGGCGTCAATCTGGTGACCGGCTGGCAAAAACCGGAGTATGAACAGATGGGACTCTGGCCGGGTGACGATTACTTCTCGCGCCGCTACGACTACCTCACCGAATACGTGCAGGTCCTGCGCGATCTGTGGGGCACCGGTAAAAGCGATTTCAAAGGTGACTTCTTCACCATGAATGACTGCCGCGTCAGCCCGCAGCCTTCTGTGCCAATGAAAGTGATCTGCGCCGGGCAGAGCGACGCGGGGATGGAATTCTCCGCTAAATACGCCGATTTCAACTTCTGCTTCGGGAAAGGCGTAAACACGCCTGCCGCCTTCGCCCCGACCGCCGCGCGGATGAAAGAGGCCGCCGACAAAACCGGGCGCGACGTCGGTTCCTACGTGCTGTTCATGGTGATTGCCGACGAAACCGACGACGCCGCACGTGCCAAATGGGAACGGTATAAAGCCGGGGCCGATGAAGAAGCGCTGAGCTGGCTCACCGAACAGAGCCAGAAAGATACCCGATCCGGCTCAGATACCAACGTGCGCCAGATGGCCGACCCGACCTCCGCTGTCAATATCAATATGGGTACGCTGGTCGGCTCGTATGCCAGCGTCGCCAGAATGCTGGATGAAGTGGCCGCAGTGCCAGGCGCTGAAGGCGTCCTGCTCACCTTCGATGATTTCCTCACCGGCGTGGAAACCTTCGGCGAGCGCATCCAGCCGCTGATGCAGTGCCGCGCCCATATTCCCGCTATCACAAAGGAGGTCGCGTAATGACAACACTTGCTGCACGTCCGGAAGCCATCACGTTTGATGCACAGCAAAGCGCCCTGATTGTGGTAGATATGCAAAACGCTTACGCCAGCCAGGGTGGATATCTGGATCTGGCGGGGTTCGACGTCTCCGCCACCAAACCGGTGATTGAGAACATTAAAACCGCCGTTGCTGCCGCCCGCGCCGCCGGGATGCTCATTATCTGGTTCCAGAACGGCTGGGACGATCAATACGTGGAGGCTGGAGGTCCAGGCTCGCCCAACTTCCACAAATCGAACGCCCTGAAAACCATGCGCAAACGACCCGAGTTACAGGGCAAGCTGCTGGCAAAAGGCGGATGGGATTATCAGCTGGTGGATGAACTGGTTCCTGAGCCAGGCGATATCGTGCTGCCCAAACCACGCTACAGCGGCTTTTTCAACACCCCACTCGACAGCCTACTGCGCAGCCGGGGTATTCGCCACCTGGTCTTCACCGGCATTGCCACCAACGTCTGTGTGGAATCCACGCTGCGTGACGGCTTTTTCCTTGAGTATTTCGGTGTCGTGCTGGAAGACGCGACGCATCAGGCCGGGCCGGAATTCGCCCAGAAAGCGGCTCTGTTTAATATCGAAACCTTTTTTGGCTGGGTGAGTAATGTGGCTGATTTCTGCGACGCCCTGAATCCCCCACTCGCCCGTATTGCCTGAGGAGAAACATGATGCCGAAATCCGTGATCATTCCCGCTGGCACCAGTACGCCAATTGCCCCGTTTGTTCCCGGCACGCTTGCCGATGGCGTGGTGTATGTCTCCGGCACACTGCCATTTGATAAAGACAATAATGTGGTGTTTATCAACGACCCAAAGGCGCAAACGCGCCACGTGCTGGAGACGATCAAAAACGTGATCGAAACAGCGGGTGGCACCATGGAGGATGTGACCTTCAACAGCATCTTTATCACCGACTGGAAAAACTACGCCGCGATTAACGAAATCTACGCGGAGTTCTTCCCCGGTGATAAACCAGCCCGGTTCTGCATTCAGTGCGGGCTGGTGAAGCCAGAGGCGCTCGTTGAGATTGCGTCCGTTGCGCACATTGCGAAGTGAGGCCGCCATGAAACTCTCTGTCTCATCGCCCCCTTACGAAGGGGCACCCGTGGTGGTGCTGATTGCCGGACTCGGTGGTAGCGGCAGCTACTGGCTGCCGCAGTTGGCCACACTGGAGAAGGAGTATCAGGTGGTGTGCTATGACCAGCGCGGTACGGGCAATAATCCCGCCACCCTGCCGGAAGGTTATAGCCTCGCTGAGATGGCTGACGAGCTGGCGCAGGCACTGAATGATGCCGGGATCACGCGCTACTGCGTGGTGGGCCATGCGCTGGGAGCGCTGGTGGGTCTGCAACTGGCGCTCGATAAACCAGAATCGTTGACTGCGCTGGTGTGCGTCAACGGCTGGCTGACCCTTAACGCCCATACCCGCCGCTGCTTTCAGATCCGCGAGCGTTTGCTGCATGCGGGTGGTGCGCAAGCGTGGGTCGAGGCACAGCCGCTGTTCCTCTACCCGGCTGACTGGATGGCCGCCCGCGCGCCGCGTCTTGAGGCAGAAGACGCCCTGGCGCTGGTCCACTTTCAGGGTAAAGCCAATCTGTTGCGCAGGCTGGACGCACTGAAAAAGGCCGACTTCAGCCGCCACGCCGCACGCATTCGCTGCCCGATACACATCATCTGTTCTGTTGACGACATGCTGGTGCCTTCGGTGTGCTCCACGGAACTGCAGGCGGCGATCCCGCACAGCCACAAGGCGGTGATGCGCCAGGGCGGACATGCCTGCAACGTCACCGAACCTGACATCTTTAACACCCTGCTGCTGAACGGGCTTGCCAGCCTGCTGCACAGCCCTGAACCCGCTTTATAAGGAGTTTTGATGAGCGAAGCCATTAACCCCACCGCGCTGGAGACGTTGTTTACTGCCGCGCGCACTCACAACGGTTGGCAGGACATTCCGGTCAGCGACGAGACGCTGCGCGAGATCTACAACCTGATGAAATGGGGCCCCACCTCTGCCAACTGCTCTCCGGCGCGAATTGTGTTTGTACGAAGTGCAGAGGGAAAAGAGAAGCTGCGCCCGGCCCTCTCCAGCGGCAACCTGGAGAAAACCCTCACCGCCCCGATTACGGCCATTGTGGCCTGGGACGGGGAATTCTACGAACGCCTGCCCGAACTGTTCCCGCATGGCGATGCCAGAAGCTGGTTTACCTCAAGCCCGGCACTTGCCGAAGAGACCGCTTTTCGCAACAGCTCAATGCAGGCCGCATACCTTATTTTTGCCTGTCGTGCCCTGGGACTGGATACCGGCCCGATGTCCGGCTTTGACCGACAAAAGGTCGACGAGGTCTTTTTCACCGGCACAACGCTTAAAAGCAATCTGCTCATCAACATTGGCTACGGTGATACGAACAAACTTTACGGACGCCTGCCGCGTCTGGACTTCGACGATGCCTGCGGGCTGGCGTAAGGAGCGATGATGACAGTACCGAATAAACAAACCTTTCGCGACGCCATGGCCTGCGTCGGGGCAGCAGTCAATATCATTACTACCGACGGCCCGGCAGGGATGGCCGGCTTCACTGCCAGCGCAGTGTGCAGCGTCACGGATTCACCACCCACCCTGCTGGTGTGCCTGAACCGTGGCGCATCGGTCTGGCCGACCTTTCGCGAGAACCGCACGCTTTGCGTGAATACCCTGAGCGCCGGGCAAGAGCCGCTATCCAACCTGTTTGGTGGTAAAACCCCCATGGAGGAACGCTTTGCCGCCGCACGCTGGCAGACGGGCGATACGGGTTGTCCGCGTCTGGAATCGGCGCTGGCCTCGTTTGACTGCCGGATCAGCCAGGTGGTCAGCGTGGGTACCCACGACATCCTGTTTTGCGACATTGTTTCGATTATTCGCCACCCCGCGCCGCAAGGGCTGGTGTGGTTCGACCGCGGCTACCACGCGCTTATGCGACCCGCCTGTTAACCCTCCTTAAGGAGACAGCTCATGGCAATGTTCGGATTTCCCCACTGGCAGTTGAAATCGACCTCCACAGAACCTGGCGTGGTCGCGCCGGATGAAAGGCTCCCTCTCGGGCAAACCCTGGTGATGGGCGTCCAGCACGCGGTCGCGATGTTTGGCGCCACGGTGCTGATGCCGATGCTAATGGGGCTTGACCCCAATCTCTCCATTTTGATGTCAGGTATCGGTACGCTGTTGTTCTTTTTTGTCACCGGCGGGCGCGTCCCCAGCTATCTGGGCTCCAGCGCCGCTTTTGTGGGGGTGGTCATCGCCACCACCGGGTTTAACGGCCAGGGGATCAACCCTAACCTGAGCGTGGCCCTCGGCGGCATCATCGCCTGCGGTCTGGTCTACACCCTGATCGGTCTGGTGGTGATGAAGATCGGAACACGCTGGATCGAGCGAATGATGCCGCCCGTCGTGACCGGGGCCGTGGTGATGGCGATTGGCCTGAACCTCGCGCCAATTGCGGTAAGAAGTGTTTCCGGCTCGCCGTTTGAAAGCTGGATGGCGGTGATCACCGTGCTCTGTATCGGTCTGGTGGCAGTGTTCACCCGGGGGATGATCCAGCGGCTGCTGATTCTGGTCGGGCTGATTGTCGCCTGTCTGGTCTATGCCCTGCTGGCGAACGTTTTTGGTCTCGGCAAGCCGGTCGATTTTACCCTGCTTCATCAGGCTGCCTGGTTTGGCATGCCGCAGATCACCTCTCCCACCTTTAACACCCAGGCGATGATGCTCATCGCGCCTGTGGCGGTGATCCTGGTGGCAGAGAACTTAGGCCACCTGAAAGCAGTGGCGGGGATGACCGGGCGCAGTATGGACCCGTACATGGGCCGCGCATTTGTCGGTGACGGGCTGGCAACAATGCTCTCCGGCTCGGTGGGCGGCAGTGGCGTGACCACCTATGCCGAGAATATCGGCGTGATGGCGGTGACTAAAGTCTATTCGACACTGGTCTTTGTGGCGGCAGCAGTGATGGCCATGCTGCTCGGTTTCTCACCGAAATTCGGGGCTTTGATCCACACCATTCCGTCGCCGGTGATTGGCGGGGCATCCATTGTGGTGTTTGGGTTGATTGCCGTGGCCGGCGCGCGTATCTGGGTACAGCATCGCGTCGATCTCAGCCAGAACAGCAACCTGATTATGGTGGCGGTCACGCTGGTACTAGGTGCAGGCGATTTTGCCCTGACGCTGGGCGGGTTTACGATTGGCGGAATTGGTACGGCAACCTTTGGCGCGATTCTGCTTAACGCCCTGCTGAGCCGCCGGAAAGCGGCTGCACCGCAGGGCGAGGTCGTGCATCAGGAGTCGTGAAACCTGTATGTCGGGTAATGGCTACGCCTTACCCGACCTGCATGTTCAGTAAGAACAACAGGATGTAGCGTAATCACTCTTGCTCAAACAGTCGTTCGATAGATTTTGTAGGGAAGAACAGAGAATTGCTGTTATCCCCTTGCAGCGGAATAAAACCTTGCTTCAGATAGAACCTTTTTGCCTGCTCATTAAGCGCATCAACAAAAAGGCCATGCACACCCACAGCCTGTGAAGCCAGGTAAACAACCCGCATAGCATGCGTGACGAGTGTTGTCCCCCATTCATTTCCCTGTAGTGTTTTATGAACAGCTAAACGTCCCAAAGTCACACTGGGTACGTTGGTATAGGGGATCCTGCGCTGCTGGGTCTTAGAAGGGAGCATCGCTTTTTCAAAGCAACTTCCAGACAACGTGTAGTAGCCCAGTACGTGTGGATGGTCACGATCTTTTAGCAGATAGCCGCGCAAAATGCGCCCATTGTGCTGGCGCACCAGATGCTCTCTCAGGAAGGCATTTAGCGAGGGCTCACCACAATCGAAATCCTCGAAAGCGTATTCGGTTCCCTCTGAAAACATTTCGATCGTGAGATTTTCCACGACGCTTCACTCCATGTTTTTAAGACGCTTCGCGGCTCGCTTCAGGCGTTCATTCGGCTCGGGTGGATTGTCGATGGCATCCATTACGGCATTCCACGATGCTTCGTTTAATACGAGACGTCGATGCTGATCGATAACTTCTGCAGCACGTTCCGAAGCACTGTTCACCATAAACTGAGTGATCGTTTGATTCGTCATCGCCGCCGCTTCTTCAATCATTGTTTTGTCTTCGTCCGTTAAGCGAAGATCGATACGCTGTTTTTTAAGTGCTGGCATGATTTACTTTTCTATGTACGGTATTTGTCCGTACGTATCCTGGAGAAATCTGTGCATTTTTTCAATCAAAACCTTATTCAACGGTCAAATCACTCACCTCTCTCTGGCGCTTCCTCAGCTTTAGCTCACTCACCAGCACCCCAACGACGATAAACGCCGCACCAACCAGCGCCAGCAGCGGTAAACGTTCTCCAGCGAGTCGCCCGAAAATCCCGGCCCAGACGGGTTCTCCTGTGTAGATCACCGTCGCCCGCGTCGGGGATACGCTGCGCTGCGCCCAGTTCATGGTGACCTGAATAATGGCGCTAAAAATGCCCAGCCCCAGCGCGACCACAATCAACCCGGTGGACATCGGTGGCACGGACTCCCCTGCCGGAACCATCGTCGCAAACGCCACCAGCGATGCCGTAGCGAGCTGCACCACCGTCACGCGCTTAACGTCAACCTTGCCCGCCCAGGCGCTGATCAGAATAATTTCCGCCGCAATGGCAATGGCTCCCACCAGGGTGATGATCTCCCCCGGCCCCAGTGCCAGCAGGTTGTTTTCCGGCCCGGCGAGTAAAATCAGACCAATAAACGCCAGTACGATGCCAATACAGGACATCAGCCCCGGTAATCGCCCAAGACACAGCCACTGCAGTAACGGCACGAGCGGTACATACATGGCGGTGATAAACGCCGATTTACTGCTGGATATCGTCTGTAACCCCCACGTCTGCAGGCTGTAGCCCATCGCAATTGCCACCCCGATGGCGATGCCCGCCTTAAGCTCTTTAAGCGTCAGTCCACGCAGCGTTTTAAGCGATATCAGCCCCACGGCAATCGCTGCCGTCGCAAAGCGCAGACCAACAAAAAAGAATGGATCGCTGAGGGTCACCGCGTACTGGACGGCCAGAAAGGTCCCGCCCCAGAACATGGTGATAAGAATGAGGATGGCTTCCTGCGGTTTAACGGAGAATTTGAAGCGTGAGACAGACATGTGGCACCAGAAATTAACATCAATTCTGTAGTGTGCGTTGCCTTTGGTTACAGTTCAATGTTGCAGAAATAAAAAACCGCCGGGAAATCCCGGCGGCAGGGGTTCAGCCCGGCGTATTACTTGTTACTGCCATGGCTGTTTTTACCCCCTTTTTTGCCAGCCTCTGATGCGCGCTGAGGGTCATTTTTAAAGTTACCCCCGCTGGACTGGCCACCTTTACGACCTGCTTCTGATGCTCTTTCACGGTCTTCAGCGAAATTACCTGAACCACCACGATGGTTTGCCATCTCTAACCTCCAGGATGTGAAACATTAGACATCATATTGCATTCAGTAAAAGAGGATTCTTTCACCTCGCGACACAAGGTGAGTACCTTTATCTGTGTCACGTGAGACTAAGCTTAGTGGAGTGAGGCGATCAGGCAAGTCACAGGTAATATCCTGCAACATGATCTCAGTCTTTCGTATGAGATTGCGTAACGGCCATTAATAAGCCTTTCTTATCGTTTCAAAAATCGACCGACAAAAAGTTGTTTCATTTTGCTACAAAGCGTTTTCTTGCCCATTTTGTTATAAATCAAAGAAATGCCGTTCATTTTTGCAGTCTGGCTGTGATGACATATCTTTAAATGAACGCAGCGATCCGCTGCCAGAAAAAACAAACGAGGAGTGATGCAAAATGGCAAAAGTTCTGGTGCTCTATTATTCCATGTATGGACACATCGAAACCATGGCTCACGCGGTAGCAGAAGGTGCAAACAGGGTGGATGGCGTTGAGGTTGTGGTGAAACGCGTACCGGAAACCATGCATGCGGAAGCCTTCGCCAAAGCCGGGGGAAAAACACAGAATGCCCCGGTCGCCACACCTCAGGAGCTGGCAGATTACGATGCCATTATCTTCGGGACACCTACCCGCTTTGGCAATATGTCCGGCCAGATGCGCACCTTCCTCGATCAAACCGGCGGGTTATGGGCCTCAGGCGCATTGTACGGCAAGCTTGCCAGCGTTTTCAGCTCCACCGGAACCGGTGGCGGCCAGGAACAAACCATCACCTCAACCTGGACGACCCTTGCTCATCACGGAATGGTGATCGTGCCGATTGGCTACGGTGCACAGGAGTTATTTGATGTTTCTCAGGTACGTGGCGGGACACCGTACGGTGCAACCACCATTGCCGGTGGCGATGGCTCCCGACAGCCGAGCAATGAAGAGCTCACTATCGCCCGCTATCAGGGTGAATATGTCGCAGGTCTCGCCAAAAAACTGAACGGCTAACCCAACAGGAGGACAAGTATGCCTACTCAAGAATCAAAAGCCCACCGCGTGGGCGAATGGGCAAGTTTACGCAACACCTCTCCGGAGATTGCCGAAGCCATTTTTGAAGTCGCAAAATATGACGAGAAGCTGGCAGAGCAGATTTGGGAAGAAGGCAGCGATGAAGTGCTAATGCGCGCCTTCGAAAAGACGGACAAAGACGCGCTCTTCTGGGGCGAGCAAACCATCGAACGTAAAAACGTCTGAAACAATCCCCCCCGCCAGTGCGGGGGGGAACTTCTATTTCGCCGCGTTGTTGATTACCGCATTGAATTTATCGACCGGACAGAAACCGTTGGCATCAACCGGACATCCCTTCAGTTCCAGCGTCACGCGCTGCGCCGGGGATTGCAGCGACAGCACGCTGGCGTTTCGCAGTTGCTCCGAACTCTGATAGACATACTCAATTTTCATCAGCTCCTGGTTGGCATTTTTGTCATGCCAGCGCTGGAAGACAATCTTGCCGCCAATCGGGGTACGTTCCTGCTGGTCGTGCAGCTGATACGGTTTGAAATCCAGCGCAGTGAGCAGCGAAGCAATGTTGGAATCATGCCCTACCAGTACGGTGATTTTCGGCGCTTTTGCCTGTTCGGTGACCAGCGTTTTATCAATGTACTTCACCAGAGGCTTCGCCACGTTTTGCGCCACCTCGGTAGAGGTAAATAGCGAATCCTGATAGCCGTTTTTCAGCTTCGACAACACGCGCCACTGCTGGTCGGTTTTGATTTCTCCCCAGGCCACCTTATCGGCCGGGAAACCTTCGTAATACTGCAGCGTAAACGCATCGACCAGCGAGTTACCCACTTTCAACGGTCCGGATACACCGGGCTCTTTTTCATAGTCTGCGCTGAAGGTATCTTTCGCGTCTGCCAGCGAGCATATTTTCTTCTCTTTGCAGGACGGCGAATCGGCGTAATTGGTCATCTGCTCCAGCAGCTTATAGCTTTCCCCGAGCTGCATTTTCTGCCGTTCCGCTTCCATCGCCTTCAGCGCTTTTTCACGGAACTCCGGCGAGTTATCGGTAATCACCGGATTAAAGGTCGGATCCATGGTGCCCATTTTTTCCTGGTGATGCACAGGGATATCGCATCCAGGGAATGCCCCCGTGATGAAGAACTGCGCGGTGGCAACAGTACGTTGCAGACTGTTGGCATAGGCGTAGACGCTATCCGCTGGCGGACATTCTCCCGTCTTTACCATCCCCTGCTCAGCCAGCCATTCCCGCATGTAATGGCCCATGTAGACTTCAAGCACGCCACCTTTGGTGGTGAGCTGACCGCCTGGCACCTCCCATTCCGGCCACTGCTTCGGCGTCGATTGTTCCAATACGCTGCCGTTATTGGCGAGTGGCGCGCGCAGGTTATGACGACTCATAATTAAAACTTGCTCCAGCTGATACCCTTCCGGCGTCTCTTGCGCCTGCACGCCAAATGTCGCTGAAATGGAACCGGCGATTGCCAGCGCGAGTAGTGCTTTTCTCATCCCTAATTCCTCACTCGTTTTAAATGTCGCGTTTAGTGTGACAGATTCGTGACACTTTTCCGGGAAGCATTTCTCAAACTGATGAATAACAGACTTACCCGGTAGACAGATTAGTTTTATAATAAAACCATACCCCGCCGGAGAATTGACTGTGAAACGTACCCGTCTTGAAGAGAGCACCTGCCCTGTAGCCCGTTCGCTGGATATCATTGGCGACTGGTGGTCATTGCTGATTGTTCGCGATGCGTTGCGGGGTATCACGCGCTTCGGTGAGTTCCAGAAAAGCCTCGGTATTGCGAAAAATATGCTGACCACGCGTCTGAAACTGCTGGTCGACGAAGGTATCCTCACACTCCAGCCGGCATCCGACGGCAGCGCCTGGCAGGAGTATGTCCTGACCGATAAAGGGCGCGCCCTGCAGACGGTACTGGTTGCTCTGTCGCAGTGGGGCAATGAATTTTTGTTTGCTGAAGACGAATTCGGCACCGTGCTGGTCGATACCGAACAGCGTAAACCTCTGCGTAAACTGGCACTTATCGCCGACGATGGCCGCGAACTGACACCTGAAGAGATCGTGCCCAAACTCCCCTCCTGACTCGCCTCGCCAGGCAAAAACAAAAAATTGCCAGCAAAATGGTTGCATTATAAAACCAAATGGCAGAGAGTGAATTCAGTTTCATATTGAAACCAAATAATCCACTTTGCTCAGAGGTAACACACGATGACTACGCAACTCACTACCGCCCTGATTACGGGTGCCTCTTCCGGAATTGGTGCTGTTTATGCCGATCGTCTTGCTGCGCGCGGTGCCAACCTGGTGCTGGTTGCCCGACGTGAAGCGCGTCTGCAAACGCTGGCCGCGGATCTTCGTAAGCGCTATGGCGTATCAGTCGACATTCTGGTCGCCGATCTGACCGAGGAAACCGGGATCCGCGCCGTGGAAGAGGAACTACGCAGCAATACCGCTATCGACACGCTGATTAACAACGCGGGCACGGCGCAGATGGCGCCCTTCCTCGCGGGCGATGTGGCGCAGCATCAGGCGATTAATACCCTTAACACCACGGCATTGATGCGTTTGACGTATGCGATCCTGCCGCGTCTGGCGCAGAACAATCGCGGTACGCTGATCAATATCGCCTCGGTATTGTCCCTGCATGTGCGGGCGGGTAGCGCGCTGTACAGTGCCACCAAGGCGTGGGTGCTTAGCTTTACCCGCGGGCTACAGGAAGAGTTTGCCGACAGCAATGTGCGTATTCAGGCTGTTTTACCTGCCGCCACGGCAACAGAGATCTGGAGTCATTCTGGCGTGACAGTTAACGATCTGCCGGAAGGCTCAGTGATGACCACAGACGATATGGTTGATGCCTCACTGGCGGGTCTGGATCAGGGTGAGCTGATCACCATTCCACCGATGCATGATGTCAGCCTGTGGGATCGCTACGAAGTCGCACGTCTTGAGCTGTTTAACAGCGCGCGCACCGGGATTCCGGCACCGCGCTATGTCAAACAGTAGTCTATCGTTTGAGCTGGTCGCCGTATTCACGCATCCAGGCGGCCAGCGGCGAGAGCGCGCCCTGTAGGGTTAACCCCAGTTCAGTTATCTGATACTCCACACGTGGCGGGATCTCCGGGTAAATCGTGCGCGACACCAGCCCTCGCTGCTCGAACAAACGCAATTGTTTCGTTAGCTCTTTTTGCGTAATGGGAGCGGCGGCGCGCAACAGATCGCCAAAGCGAACCGGTGTATTCAACACAATCAGGCGATAGAGGATCGGGATCGCCCATTTACCCGAAATCAGGTTCACAAACTGGGTCATCGGACATAGATAAACGTCAGATTTTTTTTCGCCGGGAACATCGAGTAATTCCGCCATCGCACACCTCTTGCCTCATTAGTATCCAAACGGTACCTGGTTTCCTTTCGATACTAACGTTTCTATAGTGCTTTCTCCAGAGTCATTTCAGGAGAAGAACATGGGTCGTTTAGCAGGTAAATATACGCTGATTACCGGCGGGACCAGCGGCATAGGTCTTGCCACCGCGCAGGAGTTTATCGCCGAAGGGGCATACGTGGCCGTCACCGGACGTCATCCGGAAACCCTTGCCGAAGCGCAACGCATTCTGGGCGACAAAGCCTGGGTGATCCCCTCTGATGCGGGAGATATCGCCGCACAAAAAGCGCTGACGGAGAGGCTCGCCTCCCGCTGGCCGCGGCTGGATGCCGTCTTTATCAACGCCGGAGACGTGACGCACGGTCTGCTGGAAGAGTGGCAGGAAGATGCCTGGGATCGTCTGATGCGCATCAACCTGAAAGGGCCGTTTTTTTTGATTCAGGCTCTGCTACCGCTGCTCAATAATCCTTCTTCGGTGATCCTCTGTGGATCCGTGAGCGCACGTATCGGTCTGCCCGCCAGCAGCGTTTATGCGGCAAGCAAGGCGGGGTTACTGTCGCTGGCCCGCACGCTATCAGCAGAGCTGCTGGCGCGCGGTATTCGTGTCAACGGTTTAAGCCCGGGTCCGGTAGAAACCCCGGCGCTCAATAAGCTGGGGTTAAGCGACGAAGCGCAGAAAGCCTTACAGGGGGATATTGCAAACCTGGTACCGTTGGGAAGAATGGGGACGCCGAAAGAGCTGGCGAAAGCCGCACTCTATCTGGCCTCCGACGAATCGAGCTACACGGTAGGTACGGAACTGCTGGTCGACGGCGGAACAGGAAATCTGTAATTCAAAAGGCGCTGATGCCGGTGACAATGCCGACGTACAGCGCCGCCCATACGGCCGCAGAGAACAGACTGACGACGTATACCTTCACCACGTTAAGCCTGAGCATACCCGCAGCCAGCGGCACGATATAGCGCAGCACCGCCAGAAAACGCGCAGTGAACAGCACCAGCACACCGTTTTTCTGTAGCTGATGTTGCACCCGTAAAAATTTGTCGGCATGTTTTGCGGTGAAGCGTGCCACCCACCGTGTGTTCCCCATCAACTGCCCGATATGGTAATTCAGGACCGAACCCGTCGTTGCACCTATTACCACGGCCAGCCATGCCAGCGCAGGATGCATGCTCGTCTGACTGACGGTAATGCCCGCCAATAGCATCACCGAGGCAGGCGGCAGTACGGAAGAGATCAGCACCGTCGATTTACTCAGTGCCATGATAAACAACACCGCAAACAGGTGTGTCGGATAAAGCGCAAAATGATTCAGCAGATTGTCGAGCCACGTCATTTTCCCCTCCTCCATTTTTCTTTTCACTCTCCATTTAAAATGAACAACCTTAAATAAACCTTCAACATTCCATTAATAAGATTCTCCTAAACCATTCTTAAACATTATTTAAAATTCTGAGCGGCAAAATAAAATAAGCGTATTATTTCTTTCGTTTTACAACGATCTCGTTATGGCGAGGCTCCTGTACAAATACACGTTATCGCTCTGGTGGGTTCGAGAGAACCGGCACAGGGTAAAACAGGCACTGTCGAATCAAGGCTTTGTCAGTATAACTTCCCTCGCGGGATACGGTGTACAGTGCTGAAACCAGGACGTGGGGATCTCCTCTTCGACATGCCCTGTCTTGCTCGCCCCTGAGAGATTTTATTATTCAAAGGGAATTCACTATGTCTTACGCTATTCACAACCAAAACCTGGCATTCAATGACAGCGCCATCGCGCAATATATGAATACCGATTTTATTGTCCTCGATATTTCATTATGCGTGGCGCTGGCACGCGAGCAATTCTTCGAGAAATTAAAAGATGATGATATTCCGTCACATATTTTTATTGAAGATAATGGTCGCCTGGCGGGCATGATTGCGGTGCGCAAATTACTGCAGACCACCGATACGGTACAACCGGTGAGGGCGCTGATGATTTCGCAGTTTCTGCAGGTCAAACCGGAGGATGAACGCGCCGATGTCGCAGGCCTGCTGGCACACGGTGGTGCGGATGTCGTGCCTGTGGTCACCCATGGAAAGCTGGTTGGCTGCCTCACCGAGCGCGAAATTGCACATCTGCTGGAAGATGACGTCACCGAAGATGCCCAGTTGCAGGGGGCCACGTTGCCGCTGGAAAAACCCTATCTGGAAACCAGCGCCTTCAGTCTGTGGAAGAAACGCTCCGTCTGGTTGCTGCTGTTGTTTGTCGCAGAAGCCTACACCAGTTCAGTGATTCAACATTTCGAAGACGCTCTGGAATCCGCCATCGCGCTGGCGTTCTTTATCCCGCTGCTGATTGGTACCGGTGGTAACAGCGGAACGCAGATCACCTCCACACTGGTGCGCGCCATGGCACTGGGGGAAGTGCATCTGCGTGATGTTGGCCGCGTGCTGCGTAAAGAGATGAGCACCTCGCTGATGATTGCCGCCACGCTCGGCCTGGCCGGGTGTATTCGTGCCTGGATGATGGGCATTGGGATGGAAATTACGCTCATCGTCAGTTTGACCCTGGTCTGCATTACGCTGTGGAGCGCCATTGTCTCGTCCGTCATTCCGATGGTGCTTAAGCGCTGTGGCATTGATCCGGCCGTCGTCTCCGCGCCGTTTATCGCCACGCTGATCGACGGTACCGGGCTGATTATCTACTTCAAGATCGCGCAATATACGCTGGGGCTGGAGTAATGTGGTTCCTTGCCCGGCGGCGCTACGCTTGCACGGGCCAATGGGAATGGCAGGACGGGTAAGCGCAGCGCACCAGGCAAAACTCAGTTCGCGCCAAGCGTTCTCACCGCCAGCCCAAACGCCTCAATCGCCAGCGCGACATCTTCAGCCATCACCGACTCCGCCGGATGGTGGCTGATGCCCCCCTTGCAACGTACGAACAGCATCCCGACTGGCCAGCGCTCCGCCAGGGCGATGGTATCATGCCCGGCACCGCTGGGCAGGGATAACGATCGTCCTTGTACCGACTCAACGGCCTGCCCCAGTAGACGTTGCAAACGCGTATCGCATGGCGTGGCGGCGATGCGGTAAAACTCTTCGGCAGCAAAATGCATCCCGCGCCGGGTCGCTATCGTCTGTGCCTGTGCCAGCAGTTCAGTGAGTAGCGCGTCAAGCGGTGCGTCCTGCGGGCCACGAATATCCAGCGAAAGCGCAACCTCACCGGGGATCACGTTGACCGCACCGGGCAAACAGCGTAGCTCACCGACCGTCGCGACCAGATTGCCGCCGTGTTGCAGAGTGGTGTTTTCAATCTGCACCATCCATTCAGCGGCCGCCGCCAGTGCGTCTTTGCGATGATTCATGGGTACGGTCCCGGCATGCCCGGCCTCACCGGTAAAGCGACAGTTCAGGCGGCGAGCACCGTTGATGGCTTCCACCACCCCCAACGCCAGACTTTCCTGCTCAAGACACGGTCCCTGTTCGATATGCAGTTCCAGACAGGCGCTGAAATCGTCCTGATGGCGTGCCGCCAGTGCCACGCGTGAAGGATCGAGTCCTGCCTGCACCATCGCCTGCGCCACGCTGATGCCACCGGCATCACTCGTCTCCAGCCAGCCCTGCGGCCAGGTTCCCGTCAGACCACGGCTACCTAATAGCGTGATGCCAAAGCGGGTGCCTTCTTCATCACCAAAGCCGACAATCTCGATGGCCTGTGCCAGGCGAATACCCTGCTGATGCAGACTGTCCACCACTTCGATTGCGGTGAGCACACCCAGCATGCCGTCGTAGCGCCCGGCATTGCGCACCGTGTCCAGGTGCGAACCCAGCAACACCGCCCGGGCGCCCTCTCGCTCGCCTTCGTAACGTCCGCAAATATTACCCACGCTGTCCTGCCAGACGGTCATCCCCGCCTGACTCATCCACTGCCCGACAAGCTGGTTGGCCTGTAAATGCTGCGTGGAGAGATACACCCGTGTCAGCGCATCCGGGTTTTCGCTGATGGCGGCCAGCGCGTCGGCACGCGCCATCACCCGTTCTGCCGCCGGGCTCATTCTGGCGTCTCACTGCGGTAGTGATCCCACGCGGCCTGCATCGCCGCACCCTGCGTGGTGGTAAATTTCAGGTAGTTGAGTACCGACTCCAGCGCGCTCAGGGTCGTCATCACGCAGTCTTTACGCGCGTTGTAGCCCATGGTGCCAATGCGCCATACCTTGCCATGTAGCGGACCAAACGACGTGCCGATTTCAATCCCGAAATCCTCCAGCATCAGCTTGCGCACCTGATCGCCATTCACGCCCTGAGGGATCACCACACCCAGCACGTTGTTCATCTTGTGCTTCAGGTCACCGAAGGTTTCCAGCCCCATCGCCTGAATACCTTTCAGTAGCGCATCGCCGTGCAACTTATGGCGGGCAATGCCGTTATCCAGCCCTTCCTGCAGGATCAGCCGCGCACATTCGCGGGCGCCAAACAGCGCGGTGGTCGCTTCGGTGTGGTGGTTGAGACGCTCTGGCCCCCAGTAGTCCATGACCATACCGAGATCGAAGTAGTTGGAGTAGATCATCTCCTCATCGCCGTCGCGGTGGGCATCCGTACGGATGCCCTCTTCCACGCATTTACGACGGCGGATGGCCTCTTCCATCCGCGTGCTAAGGGTTATGGGCGATGTCCCTGACGGACCGCCGAGGCACTTCTGCATCCCGGCCGAGACCGCGTCCAGCCCCCAGGCGTCACTCTCCAGCGCGTTACCACCAAGCGATGCGGTGGCATCGGTGTAAAACAGCACGTCGTAACGGCGGCAGATGGCACCCAGCTCCGCGAGCGGTTGCAGCATGGTGGTGGAGGTATCGCCCTGCACGGTCAGCAGCAGGCGCGGGCGCACGCGTTTGATGGCATCTTCAACCTGATCCGGGGTGAACACCTCGCCCCACGGTACCTCGATGGTATGCACTTCGGCGCGACAGCGACGGGCAATTTCGCACAGCAGATGGCCAAAGCGACCAAACACCGGCACCAGCACTTTGTCTCCCGGACGAATGGCCGACACCAGAATCGCTTCAATCCCCGCGCGGGAAGTGCCATCCACCAGCATCGTCCAGCGGTTTTCGGTACGGAACACCCCACGGTAGAGCGCCATCACCTCATTCATATAGTGAGTCATGGCCGGATCGTACTGGCCGATCAGCTGGCTCGACATGGCGCGCAGCACGCGCGGGTCGGCGTTGATCGGCCCCGGCCCCATCAGCAGACGCTGCGGCGGATTGATTTGCGGAAAATGTGCGATGTCCATATTGGTGTCCTTAATTAGTTGAGGCCGCGTACGGAGGAGATAAATTGCTTCAGTTCTGTGGTCTGCGGGTTGGCAAACAGCGTTTTGCTGTCTCCCTGCTCCCACACTTTTCCCTGATGCATAAACACCACGCGGTCGCCCACTTCGCGGGCAAAATTCATTTCATGCGTGACAAGGATCAGCGTCATCCCTTCGGCTGCCAGTTGCTCCAGCACTTTGAGCACTTCGCCCACCAGCTCCGGGTCAAGCGCGGAAGTGATCTCGTCACAGAGTAAAACTTTAGGCGACATCGCCAGGGCGCGGGCAATCGCCACGCGCTGCTGTTGGCCCCCGGAGAGGCTCGACGGGTAGTAATCCAGACGGTCACCCAACCCGACTTTCTCCAGCATGCGCTGCGCCAGCTCCCGACATTCGGCGGCGCTTTTCTTCAGCACCCGACGCGGAGCGAGCATCACGTTTTCCAGCGCGGTCATGTGCGGGAACAGGTTGAAGCTCTGGAATACCATCCCGACCGAGCGGCTGATTTCACGCGCCTGGGAATCCCGGTCGGTAATGGTCATGCCGCCGAGTTTGATGCTGCCGTCCTGATACCCTTCCAGACCGTTGATACAGCGCAGCAACGTACTTTTCCCCGACCCGCTGCGCCCGATAATCGAAATGACCTGGCCCATGTCGATATCCAGATCGACCCCCTTGAGCACGTGGTTTTCGCCGTAGTACTTCTGCACCTGATTAATGGTGATGAGAGGCATTGAATTTCGTCTCCAGATAGCGGCTGTAGCGGGACAGCGGATAACACAGAATAAAGTAGCCCAGCGCCACCAGCGCAAAGACCTTAAACGGCTGGTACGTGACGTTAGTCAGCATCGTCCCGGCCTTGGTCAGCTCGATAAAGCCGATAATCGACGCCAGCGCAGTGCCTTTGATCACCTGCACGGCAAAACCGACCGTCGGGGCGATGCCGATGCGTAGCGCCTGCGGGGCGACCACGCGAAACAACGTCTGGCCAAACGTCAGCCCGAGACAGCGCGATGCTTCCCACTGTCCTTTTGGCAGGGCACGAATGCTGCCAAACCAGATATCGAGTAAAAAGGCACTGGTGTAGAACGTCAGCGCCAGCGAGGCGGCGGTCCACGGCGACACATCAATGCCAAACAGCGCCACGCCGAAAAAGGCCAGGAACAGCTGCATCAGCAGCGGCGTGCCCTGAAACAGCTCAATATAGCCGCGGATGATGCGTTTCACCGTGCGTCCCCCCGTGAGGCGGAGCAGCAGGAGCGGCAGCGTCACCACCGCCCCGCCAACGAAGGCGACCAGCGACAGCAGCACCGTCCAGCGCCCGGCGAGCAGCAGGTTGCGAATAATGTCCCAGTCGGTAAAGGTGGTCGTCATGCCTGCACCCCCAGCCATTTCCGTCCTGCCGCCATCATCAGCTGGCGCAGGGTAATCGACAGCACTAAGTAAATTCCGGTTGTCACCAGGTAAACCTCAAAGCTCAGAAAGGTTCGGGACTGGATCAGGTTGGCGGCAAACGTCAGCTCTTCATACGAGACCTGCGACACCACCGATGAACCAAGCATCACGATAATGCACTGGCTCACCAGCGCCGGATAAATACGTTGCAGCGAGGGTGGTAACACCACCCGGATAAAGGTCTGCAAACGCGTTAACCCCAGCACGCGCCCGGCTTCCCATTGCCCTTTTGGGGTAACCTGAATGCCTGCCCGGATAATCTCGGTGCTGTACGCCCCCAGATTCACCACCATCGCCAGTAACGCCGCTTCCCCGGCGGTCATTTTCAGCCCCAGATTAGGCAGGCCGAAAACGATAAAAAACAGCTGCACCACAAACGGCGTGTTACGAATAATCTCTACGTAACCACCCCAGATCCGGCTGAACCACGTCGCCCGCCCGCTGCGAATGGCCGCCCCAAAAATACCGATTGCCAGGCCGCCAAAAGTTGCCATAACGGTCAGTTGAATGGTGACCCACAACCCCGCCAGCAACTCCGGCCAGTGTGGCCAGAGTTCGGAGAAATGAAGTTGCTCTGTCATCGGCTCAGGCGCCAAGGTTTGCCGGCAGCGGAGCTTTCAGCCATTGCTCAGACAGGCCGTTCAGCGTGCCGTCTTTAATGCCTTGCTCAATCAGCGCATCCACTTTTGCTTTCAACGCCGGTTCATTCTTTTTCAGCCCAATAAAGCACGGCGAGTCCTTCAGCATAAAGCTCGGTACCGGGGCTTTAGCCGCGTTCTGGCGGGAAATGGCCGCCACCACCAGGTTGCCAGTGGCCACATACTGCACCTGGCCGGAAAGGTAGGCAGACAGCGTGGTGTTGTTGTCTTCATAGCGTTTCACGTCAGCGTCTTTCGGTGCCAGGCTGGTCAGCACCATGTCCTCCACCGCCCCGCGCGTCACGCCGATGGTTTTTCCGCTCAGTGCGGCGGCATCTTTCAGCTCTGCCCCTTTCGGGCCAAACACGCCGAGGAAGAACGGTGCGTAGGCGCGGCTAAAATCGATCACCTTCTCGCGCTCCGGGTTTTTACCGAGGCTTGAAATGACCAGATCCACCTTATCGGTTTGCAGGTACGGCACACGGTTGGCGCTGGTCACGGGTACCAGTTGCAGCTTGAGCTTCATCTGTTTAGCCAGATAACGCGCCATGTCGATGTCATACCCCTGCGGCTGTAGATCGGTCCCCACCGAGCCAAACGGCGGGAAGTCCTGCGGAACGGCGATGCGGATGGTGCCGCGTTTCTCAATATCCTGAAGCTGGTCCGCCTTTGCGGGCAGTTGTGTGAAGAGACATACGGCCCCGGTCAGTGCAATCAACAGTTTTTTCATGGTGCTTCCCCGTAACGTTAACATGAAACAAAAGATTCTTTGAATGTGATTTTGCAACTAATGTGCCAGATCAAGCGAAGCGGGAAATATTCTTGTAAAGCCTTATAAAACGCAGGTGGGTCGAAAAAACGCGTGTTTTCCCGACCCGCCAGATGCACCATTTAGATGCAAAGCACCAGCCTGATGCCCCATTATCGTTGTTCGAGTTCGTCCAGTTGCTGGTAGAGGGAGGCAATCTCGTGAATGCGCGGACGGCCTTTATCGAGAATCTCATGCAGAAAGGCATTCGCCAGCAGGTTGATCAGACTGTTGACCGAGGAATAGCTGTCATAGGCCGAAACGCTGTCCAGTGGGGCGCAAAGCTGCCAGCTCGCCAGCGGAAACAGGCTGTGGGCCTGTGGCTCACACATCAGCAGCACCGGGATTCCGCTTTGCTGAAGCTGCTGCATCAGCGGGCGGATAATGCGCGGGCGACGGCGAAAAGCCATCATGATAACCAGGTCGTCAGCGGTTAAATCTACCAGCTCTTCGCTCAGGCTCTGCCCGGGCTGCGGCAGCACCAGCACCTGTCCGCGCGCCTGCAACAACTGCTGGCGGAGATGCAAGGCTGCCGGATAGGCGTTACGCATACCAATAATGATAATGCGCCGCGCCTTCACCATGCAGGCCATGGCGTCGGCAAACTGCTGCGCGTCGAGGGCATTGACCCACTGGGTCAGGTTCGCCATCTCCTGTTTATAGTGACGTGCCAGCAGCGTATTACCCTGCACCGCGTCACGGTTATCGGTAAGCGGCATCCCGCTCTGGCGCAGCGTGCGCAGCTCATCGCGCATCTCTTTATACTTTTCATAGCCCAGACGCTTAAACAGACGGCTCACGGTGGCTTTCGACACCCCGCTAAGCTGCGCCAGCTCGGCGCTGTTGTAGCTGATCAGATCGTCAAAGTGATCGAAAATAAAATCCGCCACCCGCTGCTCCTGCGGCGACAGTGACGGGTATTGTGCTTTCAGACGTTCATCCAGTTGTTCCATAGCGCCTCTGTAACTTTTGTTTCATCACATTTTGCTTTTCATTCTACCTTTCATTATACGTGCCAGTTTACTGAAACTTTTCTTTCAGAACTGGAACAGCTTTTGCAGCACTTTGTGACTTTCTGAGTTACGAGGACGCTTCATGCAAAGTAATGTCTCCACGCACGGCATGGCCGTTGCACCCCACCATCTTGCCAGCCAGAGCGCGCTGGCAATACTGCGCGAAGGCGGCAGCGCGATAGAAGCGATGGTCGCAGCGGCGGCCACCGTTGCCGTGGTTTACCCACATATGAACGGGCTGGGTGGTGATGGCTTCTGGCTTATCGTGCCGCCGGAAGGTGATCCGATCGCCATTGACGCCAGTGGCGCGGCGGGTTCGCTGGCAACACTCGCCGCCTACGACGGGCTGACGCATATTCCCCATCGCGGACCTCAGGCGGCGCTGACCGTCGCCGGTACGGTCAGCGGCTGGGACGAGGCACTTAAGGTCTCGCGCGAGATGACCGGCAAGGCGCTACCGCTGTCCCGCCTGCTCGCTGACGCCATTGATTACGCGCAGAATGGCACGCCGGTCACTGCCTCTCAGGCCAGCGCCACAGCCAGTAAATACGAGGAACTGAAAGAGATCCCCGGATTCGCGGAAACCTGGCTGGTGGAGGGGAAACCGCCACGGGTCGGAAGCCGTTTTTACCAGCCCGCGATGGCCTCAACGCTCAAACGCCTGGTGGAAGACGGTCTGGACAGTTTTTATCGCGGCCCGCTGGCAGAGTGCCTGGCGCGGGGAATGGTGAATCTGGGTCTGCCCGTTACGCTGGCCGATTTAAACGCACATGTCGCCCGGCGCACCACGCCGCTGCGCTTGCAGCATCAACTGGGGGAAGTCTTTAACCTCGCCCCACCGACGCAGGGGCTGGTTTCACTGGCGATCCTGGGCATTACCGACCATCTGAAGATGGCGGAAGCCGACGATGCCGGGACGATTCATCGCATCGTTGAAGCCACCAAGCTGGCCTTTGGTCTGCGTGATACCCACATCACCGACCCGCGCGAGCTGAAAACCGATATCCAGAGCCTGCTGGAACCCGCAGCCCTTCAGACACTTGCCGGACACATTGACGACAGTCGCGCCGCGCCGTGGGGCACCGGAAAAGGCCCCGGCGATACGGTGTGGATGGGCGTGATGGATAACAGCGGGCTTGCCGTGTCGTTTATCCAGAGTATTTATCACGAGTTCGGCAGCGGCGTGGTGCTGCCCGATACCGGCATCGTCTGGCAGAACCGGGGCGCCTCTTTCAGCCTCGACCCCGATCATCTTCTGGCGCTTGCCCCCGGCAAACAGCCCTTCCATACCCTCAACCCGGCGGCGGCACGGCTGAACGACGGGCGTGTGATGGTCTACGGTTCGATGGGCGGTGACGGGCAACCACAAACCCAGGCCACGCTCTTTACCCGCTACGTCGTTCAGGGCATTCCGCTGCAGGAGAGCATCTCCCGTCCGCGCTGGCTGTTGGGACGCACCTGGGGACAAACCTCGGACACGTTAAAGCTGGAAGGTCGCTTTACCGCTGAGACGGTCTCTCAGCTCCGGGCGCTGGGTCATGAGGTGGAAATATTCCCTGACTTCAGTGAAGCCATGGGGCACGCGGGCGCGATTGTCCGCCACCCGAACGGCCTGTTCGAAGGCGCATTTGACCCGCGCAGCAACGGCGCGGCCGCCGGATTCTGAGGAGAAAACAATGACGACACAACAACCCGACTGGCATGCGTATCTGGCGCAAATGGAAACCGTGCTCGGCGTGACGCTGGACGATACCCGTCTCGCCGAGCTGCAATTGCAGTTCAGCCGCATTGCCGCCATGGCCGCCCCGCTGATGGCGTTACCGCTCGACGACCGTCTGGAGATTGCAGGAGTGTATAAAGCATGAGGCTACACGAGATGAGTATCAGCGCGATCCAGCAGGCCCTGAGCGCGGGCGAGCTGAGTGCGAGCGAGATTGCCCGCCAGACGCTGGAGTCGATTGCCCGCGTTAACCCGCAGATCAACGCCTGGACCGCCGTAACGGAAGAACGCATGCTGGCCGAGGCCGAAAATATTGACACCCTGCGCCGGGAAAAACGCCCGTTGCCGCCGCTGGCAGGCGTGCCCTACGCGGTGAAAAACCTGTTTGACGTTGCCGGGCACACCACGCTTGCAGGGGCGGAACTGTTAAGCCAGCGCCCTGCCGCTGCCGCCGACAGCTTTGCGGTGCGTCAGTTGCGCAGTGCTGGCGGGTTGCTGACCGGGATGGTCAATATGGATGCCTACGCCTACGGCTTTACCACTGAAAACAGCCACTACGGCGCGACGCATAACCCGCACGATCTGGCACGCATTGCGGGGGGATCGTCCGGCGGATCTGCCGCCGCCGTTTCCGCCGGACTGGTGCACTTTTCGCTCGGAACCGACACCAACGGCTCCATTCGCGTTCCGGCTTCCCTGTGCGGGATATATGGCCTGAAGCCCACTTTTGGCCGCTTATCGCGCTCCGGTAGCCATCCTTTTGTGGCAAGTCTGGACCATATCGGCCCGTTTGCCCGCCGCGTGAGCGATCTGGCGTCGGTATACGACGCGCTGCAAGGGCGGGATACCAGCGACGGTTTTCAGGCAGAAAGCTCGCGCGAACAGACGCGCCCCTTGCTCGGTCGCGGGCTTGATGGTCTGCGCTGCGCCGTGCTTGGCGGCTATTTTACCACCTGGTGCGACACAGACGCCCGCGACGCCGTAGCGCGGGTGGCAAAAGCGCTCGACGTGCAGGATGAACTGCAATTCCCGGACGCCGAACTGGCGCGTTCCGCGGCGTTTATCATCAGCGCTTCCGAAGGGGGAAATCAGTACCTGCCCGCGCTTCGCCAGGAGCCTGAACGATTCGAACCACACTCGCGTGAACGGCTGCTGGCAGGGGCGATGATCCCCTCCGCCTGGTACATCCAGGCCCAGCGTTTTCGCACGCACGCCCGGCAGGCGTTCAAAACCCTATTCGCCCAGGCTGATGTGCTTATCGCTCCGGCAACACCACGCAGTGCCACGCTGATTGGCGAGCAATTCATGGAAATCAACGGTCAGCAGCTACCCGTTCGCGCCAGCATGGGGATGCTGACGCAGCCGATTTCGTTTCTGGGTTTACCCGTCACCACCGTTCCGCTACGCACCGCCCAGGGTGCGCCGATTGGCCTGCAGTTGATTGCCGCGCCGTTTAACGAGCAGGCCTGCCTGCGCGTCGCGCGCGTGCTGGAAGAGAGTGGAATAACCGATGCCCGTCCGGCGGAGCGTGCAGCATGATGAATCACGATGATATTAACCTCCCGTGGGTGGTTACAGAGGTGACATCCGCGTTTTACCGCTATGAAGACGCGCTGGTGAGCAACAATATTGCGTTGCTGGATGAGCTGTTCTGGCATGACAAAAATACGGTGCGGCTGGGTGCGGGTGAAAACCTGTATGGCATTGAGGAAATCCGCGCCTTTCGTGCGGCACGTCCGTCCGCCGGGTTGCAGCGGACGTTGCGTCACACGGTGATCACCACCTTCGGTGAAGATTACGCCGTGTGCAGCACCGAGTTTACCCGCGAGGGCACAGAACGCATTGGACGCCAGCAGCAGACGTGGGTGCGGTTTGCCTGTGGATGGCGGATCGTGGCGGCACAGGTGAGTGTGATGTCATAGGATAGCTGGCCGGGTAAGGCGCAACCGCCACCCGGCTAAACACAACACATTACTTCTGAAACGGATGCACTTCCCGCCAGTGGTCGGCAATCTGCTGGCGGGTACAGACCCACACCCGCTCATGCTGCTGCACATAATCAAGAAACCGCTGCAACGCGCGAAAACGCCCCGGACGCCCCAGCAGGCGGCAGTGCATGCCGATGGACATCATCTTCGGCGCGTTTTCCCCCTCTTCATACAGCACATCAAAGCTGTCCTTCAGATAAGTATAAAACTGTTCGGCCGTATTAAACCCCTGCGCGGTCGCGAAGCGCATGTCGTTAGCATCCAGCGTGTACGGCACAATCAGGTGTGGTTTACGGGTGCCGTCGCCGCACGCCACTTCCGTCCAGAAGGGTAAGTCATCGCCATAGTAGTCGCTGTCGTAGTCAAAACCACCGTGCTCCACCACCAACTGACGCGTGTTAGGGCTGTCGCGTCCGGTGTACCACCCGGTCGGCGGCTTGCCAAAGAGGTCGGTCAGTACATGCACCGCTTTCTGCAGATGCTCGCGCTCCTGGCTGATGTCCATATTCTGATAATGGATCCAGCGCCAGCCGTGGCTAACCACGTCGTAATCCGCCGCTTTGATCGCCTCAACAATATCCGGGTGACGCGCCAGCGCCATCGCCACGCCAAAAACCGTCAGCGGCAGACCACGCTTTTGAAATTCATTGTGGATCCGCCAGAACCCGGCGCGGCTGCCGTATTCGTAGAGGGAGTCCATGGACATATGTTTGTCGGGGTAGCTGGCAGCACCGATGATATCCGACAGGAATTGCTCTGAACCTGCATCCCCGTGCAGAACGTGGTTTTCAGCCCCTTCTTCATAATTGAGCACAAACTGCACGGCGATGCGCGCCTGATTCGGCCACTGCGCGTGCGGCGGGTTACCTGCGTAGCCACGCAGATCCCGCGGGTAATCCTGTTCAAAAAGCGCCATTACGTCTCCCCTCATCTTCAAAATGGATTCAGTGCCTGAAACTGTCCGCTTAACGCTTTTTTCTCCGGGAACGCCAGGTCCCCATGCTTACTGGTCGACAACCCCAGAGCCACCAGCGACTCCACCATTTTCACCGCCGCGCTGACGCCGTCGATGACAGGCACACGCAACTCGCGCGTCAACTCCTGCGCCAGTGTCGCCATACCTCCGCAACCCAGCACAATGGCCCCGCAGCCATCTTCTTTCAGTGCCTGTATACAACGCGTGCGCACTTTTTCCTGCGCCAGACCGCTACCGTCTTCCAGCGCCAGCACCGGGAGATCGATGGCGTGCAGGGCTGCACAATGATCCTGAAAGCCATACTGGTGCAGCAGGTGACGGGCGATGATCAGCGTGCGCGGTAGCGTGGTGACAATAGAAAAGCGTGTCGCCACCAGCGTGGCCATATGCATGGCGGCTTCGGCAATGCCAACAACCGGCCCCTGCGCCAGCTCGCGCGCCGCCAGCAGACCCGGATCGCCAAAACAAGCAATCACGTGGCCCGATACGCCCTGCTCTCGGCCTTTTTTGATCTGCTCAAGAACACCAACGGCAGCAATGGCTTCATCAAAATGGCCTTCTATCGACGGCACGCCTGCAGTTGGACAGACCGCGAGGATCTCCGTACCCGGCGAAGCCACCGCCCGGGCCGCCGCGCCGATGGTTTCCGTCATCGCGAGGCTGGTGTTGGGGTTGATCACTTGTATACAGACAGACATTACGACTCCTTGTGGCCGGCAAACAGCCGGGCAAAATCAGGCAGGCACTCGCCCGCCCGCTCGAAACAGAGGCTGGCGACGATATGTTCAAAATGGTGCATCAGGGCATCGCTTAGCGGCTGGAGCGCTTTCTGACGCAGCAACTCCACAAGCTGTTCGTGATCGTTGCAGCGGCAACCCTGACGCCACGGTGCTCCCCAGGTGGCAATCACCAGCGAGGAGCGCTGGCTCAGGCTGGTCACCATCTCCGTCAGCACCTGGTTGCCGGAGATGGCCTGTAGCTGAATGTGAAAATTGGCGGAATGGCGGATGGCCGCTGGTCCGTCGTACGCCTCGTGCGCCTGCTGTTCCTGACGAATAATGGCTTCCAGTGCTGCCAGATGTGGCGGCTGGCAGTGGGCCAGCACATCCGGCAGGTTGGCGACCTCCAGCAGAGCACGTGTGCGAAAGATGTGTTGCGCCTCTTCTACAGTCGGGCTGGCGACATGTGCACCACGTTTGGGCGTTAACGTGACCATTTGCACAGCCGCGAGTCGTTGCAGCACCTTGCGGATGCCCGTGCGGCTCACGCCGAAGACCTCGGCCAGCGCTTCTTCCGGCAACTTACTCCCCGGCAGTAACTGATGTTCGACAATCGCAGTCATCAACGCCTGAAAGATGGATTCGTCTTTGTCTTGCAGGTCTGGCGCGGCGTGCAGACTGTTTACGTTGTTCATTACCCACTCCACTTTTTACTTTCCGATATCGAATCGTATACATAAAAATAAAATATTGCATACAAGATTTATTATTTTGGCCTGAATCCTGCAACACCCGTTGCACTCCCACTTAACGGGTTTTCATTCACAGGAGCAGGTTTCATGCCAAACAGTCAAAATACGCAGCAAGGTACGGCCGCTGATTCCAGTGCGGTTTACAGCCCACGGCTTTGCAATGAGGATCTGGCACCGACGCGTGACCAGAACTGGAGCTGGTACAACATCTTTTCTTTCTGGATGTCGGACGTTCACAGCATGGGGGGTTATGTTGTTGCCGCGAGCTTCTTTACGCTCGGGCTGGCAAGCTGGCAGGTGTTGCTCTGCCTGCTGGTGGGGATCTGCATTGTACAGTTGTGCGCCAACCTGGTGGCCAAACCGAGCCAGATGGCGGGTGTGCCCTATGCGGTGATCAGCCGTCAGGCATTTGGTGTCTTCGGAGCGAACATTCCGGCGGTGATCCGCGGGCTTATCGCCTTCGCGTGGTACGGCATTCAAACCTATCTGGCTGCCAACGCCCTGATGCTGGTGGCGCTGAAGTTCTGGCCATCGCTCTCTTCGCTCACCAGCGGCGCGTTCCTCGGGTTGTCGCACCTGGGCTGGATCTGCTTTGCCATTATGTGGGTATTGCAGGCGATGGTCTTCTGGCACGGCATGAGCGCCATCAAGCGCTTTATTGATATTGCCGGTCCGGCGGTGTACGTGGTGATGCTGGCGCTGGCAGGCTGGATTGTATACAAGACCGGGTTCGACGGGATCTCCTTTACCCTTGCCAGCAAATCCCTGAGCGCGGGCGAGCAGACCTGGCAGATGATCACGGCGACTGCGCTGGTGGTCTCTTACTTCTCCGGCCCGTTACTCAACTTTGGTGATTTCTCACGTTACGGTAAAAGCATGGGTGAAATTCGCCGTGGAAACCGCTGGGGCCTGCCGTTTAACTTCCTGCTGTTCTCCATCGTCACCGTGGTGATTGTCTCCGGTACCCAGTCACTGTTTGGCCGCATGATCACCGACCCGATCGAAACCGTCAGCCGCGTGGGCAACGATCTGGCCGTGGCCATCGGTCTGCTGACGATGATCACCGCCACCATCGGGATCAACATCGTGGCGAACTTTGTCTCCCCGGCGTTTGATTTCTCTAACTGCTCGCCGCAGAAAATCAGCTTCCGCACCGGAGGGATGATTGCCGCCGTTGGCTCGATCCTGCTCACCCCGTGGAACCTGTTCAACTCTCCGGAGCTTATCCACTACACCCTGGACGTGCTCGGGGCGTTTATCGGCCCACTGTTCGGTATTCTGATTGCGGACTTCTACCTGATTAAGCGCGGGAAAGTCTCTGTGGACGATCTGTTCGACGACACGCCAAAAGGCAAATACTGGTATCGCAACGGCTTTAACCCGAAAGCCATCGCTGCGCTGCTTCCGTCCGTTGGCATAGGGCTGGTGATAAGCTTCATCCCGGCCCTGCACGAAGTGGCGAACTTTAGCTGGTTCATCGGCGTCTTCCTCGGCGGCGTGACCTACCGCTGGCTGGCGCGAGAAGAGCGCGAAGTGGCTGCTGCCCCGCAATTTAACTCCCGCGTGGCGACGCAAAAAGAGTAACCCTTCCTTCTGGCCGCAGTTTTCCTGCGGCCTTCCTCAAGCTGGCACCCTTTTTGCTCATTCTCATGACTCCGCTACGCAAACATAAAGGCAGGAACCATGATGGAATACCAGACAGCGATCCGCGGTGCATTTTTTGATATTGCCCAGGTCTGCGACAGTGCAGATGCTATCGCCCAACACGCACGCTATCTTGAGGACGGACTGCTGTTCATACAGAACGGTAAAATTCTGGCGCAAATGGCGTGGCAGGATGGCGAGCAGTATCTTGATCCTCGCAAAGGCTACACCGACCTGCGCGGCAAACTGCTGATGCCCGGTTTTGTCGATACCCACGTCCATTATCCGCAAACGGAGATGATCGGTGCGTTTGGCGAACAGCTACTGGAGTGGCTGACCACCTATACGTTCCCGGTGGAGAGCCAGTTTTCCGATGAAGTATATGCAAAAGAGATTGCCGAATTTTTCATTAGCCAGCTGGTAAGCCATGGCACCACTACCGCGCTGGTGTTTTGTACGCTGCATCCCGAATCGGTCGAGGCGCTGTTTACCGAAGCCCTGCGCCTCAACATGCGCCTTATCGCCGGTAAGGTGATGATGGACAGGCACACGCCGGACTATCTCAGTGAAGACGCGAAACAGAGCTACCGGCAGACGCGGGAGCTGATCCAGCGCTGGCACCACCGGGGACGGTTGGGGTATGCCATTACCCCGCGTTTTGCACCGACGTCTTCACCCGAGCTGCTCGCGGCGGTGAGTTTACTCAGAGAGGAGTTTCCGGATACCTGGATGCAGACCCATCTGAGCGAAAACCCGAATGAAGTGGCCTGGGTGGGCGATCTCTGGCCAGAGCATGAACGTTATCTGGATGTGTATCACCACTACGGTCTGACCGGCGAGCGCAGCGTGTTCGCTCACGGGATCCATCTGCATGAGAGCGAATGGCGCTGCCTGCATGATACCGGCTCTGCTGTCGCATTTTGCCCCACCTCCAATCTGTTTCTCGGTAGCGGGCTGTTTCGTTTGCCCACCTGCTGGCAGCACAGGGTGCGCATGGGCATCGGCACTGACGTCGGCGCGGGCACGACCTTCAGCATGCTACGTACCCTGGGGGAAGCCTATAAAGTGGGTCAATTACAGAGCTACCGCCTGCGCGCCAGTGAAGCGTTTTATCACGCCACGCTGGGTGGCGCGCACGCGCTCAGGCTGGACGACAAGATTGGCAACTTCACACCTGGTAAAGAAGCCGATTTCATCGTGATTGACCCTGACGTGACACCGCTACAACGCCTGCGCAATCGTCGCTGCAAAGATATCTACGAGCAGCTTTTCGTACTGATGACTCTGGGCGACGAGCGCAATATCAGCGAGACCTGGGTCAACGGCGAGCAGGTCTGGTCAACTGCCCCTGTAGGTTGACCACCCACCAGGCGCAATCACAAACGGCAGATGGAAGTGCTCCTCTGCCGTTCCTCCCGTTACAAAATCAATTTGCGCGCTGGGATAGAGGGTGTCGCGGCCAGTTTCGCGAAACCATTCGCCGATCTCCGCCACCAGCCGATAACGGCCTGCGGGCAGAAAGGGAACGAACGTGGTAATGCGCCCCTGCGCGTTGGTCACGTCCGTAGCCAGCGTTTTTCCTTCCTGTTGCAGATGAACTGTCACCCCCTGTGCCGGTTTTCCCGTCGAAATATCCAGAATATGCGTACTTAAGGTGCTCATTCGTTTATGACTCCTTCCAGTCGTAGCAGCGTAATTTCCCGCAACTGTTCCAGCGCGACCTGCACTTCCTGCACCTCACTGTTCTCCAGCCGCGCATGCAGCGCCTGTAAAATCTCTTCTCCGCTGCGGCCTTTAGCGCGGATCAGAAATACGCGTCCGAAACGGGCTTCATAACGGGCATTACCTTCGCGCAAGGCCTGCGCAAGGGCTGCGTCGCGGTCATTCACCGCTCCCTGCTCCTGACGGGATAGCGCCGCCTCGGCCTGTGAACCTGTAGGTTTTTCCCCAATGCGGGGATGCGCGCTCAGGGCTTGCGCTAGCGCCACATCATCCCAGGTTTGCGCCTGTGCCGTGGCCGCGTTGAACAATGCCCCCCGGCTCGGGTAAGGCCGCCCACGAACCAACGCGTCGGCCCAGGCAGGAATGGCTACGCAGGGGCGTAACAGCGCAAGCGCATCTTCGTCAGGAAGATGATTAAAGTCGTGCAGTGCGATCATAGTGGCTCCTTTATCACAATCCTTCTGGCTGTTGCACAAATCGCGCCACTTTTACCGCACCAGCGCACCTTAGCAGTGCAATGTCACCTCTCACAATGCCCTTTTCGCCGCTCTGCAGCCTGGTACGCAAATTGCTGAATGTCTTTACACCCTGCAAAAGGAGAGAAGCATGAGAGCAATCGTCATTGGCGCGGGTATCGGCGGTCTGAGCGCCGCTGTCGCGCTCAGAAAAGCGGGCATCGACTGTACCGTGTATGAAGCCGTAAAAGAGATCAAGCCCGTCGGCGCGGCCATCTCCATCTGGCCTAATGGGGTGAAATGTATGCAGCACCTGGGTATGGGCGACATCGTTGAAACCTATGGTGGCCCTATGCGTTTCATGGCCTACAAAGATTACCGACGCGGCGATACCCTGACCCGCTTTAGCCTTGCCCCGCTGGTTGAGCGCACCGGTGGACGCCCCTGCCCCGTCTCGCGTACGGAACTTCAACGCGAGATGCTGACCTTCTGGGGGCGCGACAAGGTACAGTTTGGCAAGCGCGTCGAACATGTCAGTGAAGATGACGCTGGCGTCACGGTGACCTTCACCGATGGCACTAACGCAACCGGGGATTTTCTGATTGCTGCCGACGGGAGTCACTCTGCGGTGCGCCCGTACGTGCTGGGGTATACACCCGAGCGCCGCTACGCAGGCTACGTTAACTGGAACGGGCTGGTGAAGATTGATGAAGAGATTGCTCCCGCTCACCAGTGGACAACCTTCGTAGGGGAAGGCAAACGCGTGTCGTTGATGCCCGTCTCCGGCGGTCGTTTCTATTTCTTTTTTGATGTTCCGCTTCCTCTCGGTCTGGCGGAAGACCGCACGACGGTGCGGGCCGATCTCACCGGCTACTTCCGCGGCTGGGCACCGCCGGTGCAGAAGCTCATCGCGGCGCTGGATCCCGAGACCACCAACCGCATCGAAATTCACGATATCGAACCGTTCGACAGCCTGGTGCGCGGCAAGGTGGCGCTTCTCGGCGATGCCGGACACAGCACCACACCGGATATCGGCCAGGGCGGTTGCGCCGCCATGGAGGATGCGGTGGTGCTCGGGGACTGTCTGCGTGACAACCATAACATCATGCTGGCACTGCGACAGTATGAAGCGCTGCGCTGCGACCGGGTTCGTGACCTGGTACTAAAAGCCCGCAAACGCTGTGACGTCACGCACGGGAAAGACATGACGCTGACACAGGCCTGGTACCAGGAACTCAAAGAGGAGACCGGAGAGCGCATCATCAAGGGTCTGTGCGACACCATTCAGGGCGGACCATTAGGCTGAAGACATGAGGGATAACGATGAAAAGAGAACCGACTCCACCCGCCCATTGTACCTTTGAGCCAGAGGACTGGCTGCGTCTGGCAAAATGCTGGCACCCCGTCGCCCGTGCCTGTGACATCGGCCCGGCACCGGTCAAAGCGACCCTGCTCGATGAACAACTGGTGATTTACAGGATTAACGATCAGGTTGTGGTCGCCCGGGATGTTTGTCCTCACCGGGGTGTGCCGCTGACGCTGGGCTTTCATGATGAGCACGGGATTATCTGCCCTTACCACGGTTTACGCTTTGGGGAAGATGGACGCTGTAACCGCATTCCGTCCAGCCCCGACCAACCCGTTCCGGCGAAGCTGAACCTGATTAACTACGCCGTGGAGGAGCGCTTTGGGTTGATCTGGACCTGCCTGGCGTTTGACCCGGACAATCCAGTGCCGCTGCCCACCATGCCGCACTGGGATGACGACGGATTTCAACAGATTAACTGCCCGGCATTTGAGGTGAACGGTTTCGCCGGTCGCCAGGTGGAGGGTTTTCTGGATGTGGCGCACTTTGCCTGGATCCACACTGATACCTTTGCTGACCCGAATAACCAAATCGTACCTGCCTATCAGCCGCAGGAGACGCCGTTCGGCTTCGTGGCGGATTACTGGAGTTCAGTCAGCAACTATCCCGCCAGCTCGGACGTGCAGGCGCCGGAAGGGTTCCAGTGGTTGCGCCATTTTGAAATGCATCTGCCGTTTACCGCCACCCTGACGATTCATTTCCCGGGAGAATCGAGACTGGTGATCATGAATGCCGCGTCGCCCGTGTCATCACGCGTCACCCGCATGTTCGCCCCTATCGCGCGTAATTTTGACCTGCATATTCCGGTGGAAGATGTGCATGCCTTCAATCTGCGTATTTTTGAAGAGGATCGTCTGATGGTCGAAACCCAGCGCCCGGAAAGCCTGCCGCTGGACCTGACGCTGGAAGCCCATATTCCCGCAGATAAAAGCTCAATTGCCTACCGCCGTGGACTGAAAAAAATGGGCTTTGGCGAATTTTTCCTGGTATGACGGAGGCCGATATGTTGAGCGTGATTGTTGACGGGATTTGGCGTGAGGGCGACAAAAACCTCGCCGTCAGGCTGGTGGCTGAAAACGGCGAAGCGCTGCCGGCATGGCAGCCCGGGGCGCATATTGACGTGCACCTGCCCTGTGGGTTGGTCCGTCAGTATTCCCTAACCGGAGCGCACGAAAGCGCGAGTTATCTAATCTGTGTGGGACGGGAAGCCGCCTCGCGCGGCGGGTCGCGCTATGTGCACGAAACGCTGCGTCCCGGTCAGAAATTATTGATCTCTGCCCCGCGCAATCTGTTTCCGCTTCTTCCTGCAGAACGGGTTTTGCTGCTGGCGGCAGGGATTGGCATTACGCCGCTGTATGCGATGGCTCTGCAACTGAAGGCGTCCGGAACACCGTTTACGCTGCACTATTACGTCCGACAGCGGGAAAGCGCGGCGTTTACCCGCGAACTCTCACCATTTGCTGAGTGCATCATTCATACCAGCAGCCCACGTTCAGCGCTGGCTGAGCATCTCCCGGTGGCTGAGGCGGGGCTTCACGCCTGGATCTGCGGTCCGGCAGGATTTATGGAAAAAGTGCGGGAGGTCGCGACGGCGAAGGGATGGGAGGAGGCCCAGCTTCACAGCGAGGCGTTTCATCCCGCTACCCCTGTCGCAAGCAGCGAAGTGGGCGAAATCTTTACGGTCAAACTGGCCTCCACCGGCGAGCGCTGGCCGGTGCCTGCGGATAAGACCATCGCCCAGGTATTACAGGAAAACGGTGTAGACGTACCGTTGTCATGTGAAATGGGGATCTGTGGGGCGTGCCTGACGCCGGTGATTGACGGCGTGGTTGATCACCGGGATAGCGTGCAGTCGGAAGCGGAAAAAAGCGCGGCAAATCAGCATGTGGCGCTATGCTGTTCGCGGAGTCATTCCGGGGAGCTGGTTATTGGGCTGTAAAGTGAAAAAACCCTGCGATGCTACTATCCCAGGGTTTTTGCTTTTCCGTCACGCCGGAACGGGCAACTCAATACCGCTTTGCGCCAGTTGCCCCATCTCGCAGTACATGGCACATGCCGCACTGACGATAGACATTGCCAGCGCGGCACCGCTCCCTTCGCCAAGACGCATATCAAGATGGATAAACGGCGCCAGCCCAAGGTGCTCCAGCGCACGTCTGGCACCTTTTTCGGCGGAAAAATGAGAGGGAATACAGTAGCTCTTAACTTCTGGTGCAATCTGACAGGCAGCAATGGCCGCGGCATACGAGAGAAAACCGTCTAACACCACGGGCAGCCCGCATGCGCCAGCGCCCAATATCACCCCAGTCATGCCCACCAGGTCATAGCCACCGACTTTGGCCAGAACATCAACCGCATCGCGCGCATCCGGCTGGTTAATGCGTATCGCCTGTCGGACAATGGTTTCCTTATGTTGGACCCGATCCTGCGGCAAATTAGCCCCAATCCCCACCACATCATGCGGATCGCTGTCGGTCAGTACGCTGATGATTGCCGAAGCCGGTGTCGTGTTGGCAATACCAAGCTCGCCAACGCCAAAGATGGAGATCCCCTCCTGAGCGCGTTGTTTAACGAGGCTGGCGCTCGCCAGCAGCAGGTGTTCAGCATCCTGACGGCTCATCGCCGGCCCCTGTGCGATATTACCGCAGCCACGAGAGAGTTTAAGGCTGAGCATATTATCGATAGGCTCTCCGTCAATACCGATGTCAACGGGCAGCACCGACGTCTGGCTATTGCGGGCCAGCACGCATACGCCAGTCAACCCCTTTTGCATATTGACGGCCTGAAGCCAGGTCACCACTTTCGGCGTCACGGCCACACCTTCATCAAATACGCCATGGTCGGCGCACATGACGATAATCTCTTTTTGCAGATTATCGAGCCTGTCGATTCCCCACATTCCCGAAAGCTGTATAGCCAGGCTCTCCAGCCGACCGAGGCTGTTTGTCGGCTTTATTAAGCCATCAACATGCCGCGAGGCCGCCTGAATTTTCTGTTTATCAAGCGGTCTGATGGCCGCTGCCAGCTCCTTCACTGTCCCCATCCTCACACCCTCACTCCTCAGTTTGCCAAACGTTTCTGCCATTAAATACGCGTAACACCCAATACCCGGCCCGATTTTCAACAACCGTGTAGGCATCGTGACTGAACGGGAAATGCCACATTGCCGCCACGGGCATCCCTAACCAGGTTGCCAGCAGCAGGCTTAGCACACCCTGATGCGCCACAATAAGCGTGTCTTCGCGCTGCTGCAGTTGACTCATCTCATCTGCCGCCGCCCTGACGCGCGCGGCGAAATGCGGGAACGCCTCGCCGCCGTCGGGTGTGGCGTTTTGCCAGTCATCCATCCAGCGCTGCCACGACGCGGGATTTTCTTTTTCGATGTCGCTGAAGTGCCGCATCTCCCATTCACCAAAATCCAGCTCATTAAGACGCGCATCAACATGAACATCATGGGCTGTCGGCACGATAAGCCGCGCCGTTTGCTGTGAACGCTGCAGCGTGCTGACGCGCGTTTGTCCGAACGCGACTCCGGACAGGTACCCGGCAACACGCTGGCTTTGCGCAATACCCTGCGGCGAGAGTGACAGATCGGTGCTCCCGTAAAACACGCCGCTGATGTTGGCAGTTGTTTGACCGTGCCGAACCAGAAAAATACGCATGCATCAAACCCACAGAAGCGCCAGAAGGAAGGCCATTTCGCCGATCTCCTCCATCGCGCCCAGGGTATCCCCCGTCAGCCCATTCAGTCGGCGGCTTAAAAAGATCTTTACCGCGTTGACGACAATCCAGGTGATGACGCTGGCGACAAGCCCATGCATCCCCGCCAGCAGCCCCACGAGCGCCACACCGATGCAGAGGGTAATGATCGTCTCTTTGCCGCTGATATGGCCGAGATAGGCGTTTGCCATCCCTGCACCTTCGCGCGCATAGTGCTGCCGGTACATGGCCAATACCATTCCCGTTCGCCCAACGATTGGCGCGCACACCAGCAGCGCAAACAGGGTATGAACCGGAAGTTGAGCCAGGGAGATCACCGTAGCGACTTTGATAAGGATGCAGAATACGATGGCCAGACCACCGTAGGTCCCCAACCGGCTATCGCGCATAATCTCCAGCATCCGCTCACGGGTACGGGCAGAAAACACGCCATCACAAGTGTCCGCCAGACCGTCCAGATGAAACCCACCGGTCAGCAGCACCAGCGCCAGTACCCAGGCAATGGCACCGATATAAATCCCCCCGCCGCTCTGACTCACCGCCAGATAGCCTAAGGCGGCCAGGACCCCAACGATCAACCCCACCACGGGGAACCAGGGGACGCCACGGCCGTATTGCGAGAAATCAACACCGTCGCTCCATTTTTGCGGCACCGGAATGCGGGTAATAAATCCCAGCGTCGCCCACAACATTTTTAACGGCATTTAATCTTTACTCCAATTCCCGAGACAACCAGCCACACTTCCTGCGCCGCCTGCGCCAGCTTTTGGTTCGCACGACCGGCAATATCAACAAAATGACGCGCCAGCCGATTCTCTGGTGTGATGCTCATGCCCAGTTCATTGGTCACAATATAAACTGGCACCGCTGACTGCTGGCAGGCCGCAATCAGGTCATCCACCTGCTGTTGCAACACCGCCTCAAGCGCGGAAAAATCGAGTGTCTCCGGCGAAGCACCGCCGCTGGCATCATAGAGCAGGTTCGACAACAGGGTGGTGACGCATTCCAGGACGACACCTTCCCCCGGCTGCACCTGATGGCGAATCACGTCGCCCAGATCGCGATACCCTTCCCAGGTTCGCCAGTGCGCAGGACGCTGAGCGCGGTGCTTGTCAACACGCAGCGCCATCTCTTCATCGGTAATCACTGATGTCGCGATATACAGCACGCGCTCGCAATGCGCCGCCGCCAGTTGTTCGACGTGCGCACTTTTCCCGCTGCGCGCGCCTCCGGTGACTAAAATCATGCGCCCACCTCCTGATGCTCCCGCATTATTTGATAAATCTTTTTAATATCAATATGTTCTCTCATCGCGCTGGCAAGGAGATCAAACTGTTGCGCTTTCCAGGCGGCGTAATCTACCGCAACGTCTAATGGCGCCAGTCCTTTGCGCTGGCGTAAGCCATCCACCATCGCGCGCGTGAAGGCATCGTTATCGAATAATCCATGGAGATACGTCCCTATTACCTGCCCGTCAGCACTGATGGCACCGTCTGCTATGCGCTCGCCCTCTTTTTCCAGAAACAGTGCCGGATAATCGTCGGATGTCAGACGGGTCTCTCCCATATGAATTTCATAGCCCTGCACCTTAATGCCCGATGCCAACGTCAGCCACGCCGGGAGTGCCGACGCCATCTGCGCCGAAACCTGCGTCGTGGTTTTTCGTTGCGCGAAGCGGGTCACGGTATGGAGTAGACCCAGCCCTGGCTGGGTTCCCATCCCCGACTCAACCTCATCGATGATGGTGTCGCCAAGCATCTGGTAGCCGCCACAAATGCCCATGATGGGTACGTTCTGTTGGTGGGACTGCAGCACAGCGTGCGCCATACCGCTTTCCCGCAGCCAGGCCAGATCCCCCAGCGTATTTTTACTGCCGGGTAGAATCACGAGATCCGCCCCCGCCAGCTCATGGGGATAACGGACATAGCGCACGCGAACATCGGGCTGTGCCGCCAGGGCGTTAAAATCGGTGAAATTGGAGATATGCGGTACCTGCACTACGGCGATGTCGATATCACGCTGCGCGGTTCGCAAGTATTTTCCCTTTTGCAGCGCCACACCGTCTTCGTCTTCCAGATCGACATCCAGCCACGGCATTACGCCCAGTACCGGCACACCGGTCAGGTTTTCAATCTGCTCAATACCCGAGTAAAGCAGCGCAACATCGCCACGAAATTTATTGATGATGACCCCTTTCACGCGCACCCGCTCGTGGTCGTGCAGAAGCGCCAGCGTACCGTAGATGGCGGCAAATACACCGCCTCTGTCAATATCCGCCACGAGGATCACCGGGCACTGCGCCATTTCGGCCATGCCCATGTTGACGATATCGCGATCACGCAGGTTAATCTCCGCCGGACTGCCCGCGCCTTCCAGCACCAGCACGTCATACTCCCCGGCCAGGCTGTTATAGACATCGCGGATCTGCTCCCGCAGGCGCGGTTTGTACTCGTGGTAGCTGACCGCGTCCATATCGGTTGCCACCTGTCCCATCAGCACCACCTGCGCTTTACGGTCGCTGGTTGGTTTTAACAATACCGGATTCATCCGTACGTCCGGCGTAATCCCCGCCGCCTGCGCCTGAAGGATCTGCGCGCGACCCATCTCTTTTCCCTCCGGCGTGATACCGGAGTTGAGCGCCATATTCTGCGACTTAAACGGTGCGGTATGCAGGCCATCCTGATAAAAAATCCGGCATAGCCCCGCCACCAGGACGCTTTTACCGACGTCAGAAGCGGTGCCCTGCAACATAATTGCCTGCGTCATGAGGCCTCCTTCATTACGTTTTTTTGTCGCATACGGCTGAAAAATTCATCTTCGGTTTTACACAACGGCAGGCCAAGCTGCGCGTGCAGTTTGACGAGCCAGGGCTGCGTTAATCCGGCCCGTTCCATCAGTTCATCGCGGGCAAAGACCTCACCCGGCGCGCCGTGCGCCAGCACTTCTCCCTGGCGCAGCACGTAAACGGCATCGCTGACTTCGTAAATCAAGTCAATATCATGGCTGGAGATCACCACGTGGTTCCCTTGCGCCACGATACGTCTGATGATCTCGATCATCTGCGAGCGTCCTGAAGGATCAAGCCCGGCCGTGGGTTCGTCCAGCAGAAGATAGCGCGCCCCCAGCACCAGCGCCCCGGCAATGGCGACCCGCTTCTTTTGCCCATGGCTCAGGCACTGGATCGGCTGCTGGCGAAAACGCTGCGCGTCGACCAGCGTCAGCGCATCGTCGACACGCCGCGCAATCTCCGGTTCCGCTACGCCGAGGTTACGCAGGCTGAAGGCGATGTCGCTATCGATATCGGTATAGAAGATCTGCTGATCGGGGTCCTGAAACACCGTTGCGACCTGCTGACGGAGCGCCAGCAGTCCGCTCTTGCTGTAGTCCAGCGGCTTCCCCTGCCACAGCACCGCCCCTTGTTGCGGCTTCAGCAGACCGCTCAGGTTCATAAATAACGTCGACTTTCCGCAGCCATTGGCCCCCACAAGCCCGGTGACGGCATGTGTCGAAAAATCCAGCGTCAGCCCTTTGAGTACATGCGTCTCCTGATAGCGAAACCAGAGATCGGCGGTGGTAAGCATGGTGCGATTCCTTACAGGGGAAAATCACCCTGGTAGAGTTTAATATCCAGCGTGGTCGCCATCTGCTGATAGCGAATCAGCACCCGGGTAAACAGCAAACCGACCAGCATCGCCAGCGAGCGATAACTTTTTGGCAGGCTACGATAGCCAAAACGCAACGTCTGCGCGCGATGAATCGCCAGCGCTTCGTCCAGCAGAATAAAAATAAAGCGCCAGGTCAGCAGAATCTGCTCGGTAAGCAGGCGCGGCACACGCGCCCGCTTAAGCAGCACAATCAGCTGCGGAAACGGCAAGTTCAGCACCAGCCAGAAGGTTGCTGCCAGCGCGGTAAGACTGCGCCAGAAGGTTTCATTCGCGGCGGTCAGCCCGGAAGCGGTTATCCCCAGCCAGTAGTGCCCCACCGGAACGCTCACCGCCAGCGTATGCGGGTCACGGGTGACGCTAAAGAGGATCGTCAGCACCCCAACCAGCAGAAAGCCAAACGGCAGCGACATCCAGCGACACCAGCGCCAGAAGGTCATACGCAGCAGCCAGCAGGTCAATCCCGCCGTCAGCGCCAGTACGATCCCCTGCCCCAGCGGCGGCAGCGCAAACGCCAGAGTCATCAGCACCAGCCAGAGCAGAAACTTGCGTTCCGGGGCAACCTGAGCCCAACGGCTCTGGTAGCTCAGCCTGTCAAGCCCGGTCATCACGGCGCTGTCTGCCTTTGGTGTAACCCAAAATATAGAAAATCACCGCTGCGCCAATGGATCCCTGGAGCGTAAACAGCAGACTTTCAATTTCACCGCTGGCGGGTTCATAGAGCGGCGTGAACCATGGCGTGTAATGAGGCGCCACAACCTGGATTTGATTTTCGGCTTCACCATCCGAGCCCCCAAATTCGCCACCGTGATCGATAAAAAATGGCATTACGATCAGGGCGAGCACCATCGCTAACAGCATCAGTGTCTTTTTCATCTCAGTATCCTTGCGCGGTAATCAGCCGACGTTTGGTCAACTGGTCATAAATCATTACGGTTAACAATCCCTCCGCAACGGCGATGGGGATTTGCGTCAGGCAGAAAATGCCCATGAATTTCACCATCGAGCCCGCGGCACCCGTTGCCGGGTCCGGGAACGCCGCACCAAGCTGGACCGAGGTAACAAAATAGGTCACCAGATCCGCCAGCATGGCGCACAAAAAGACCCCGACATCACGACGAAGCCCGGCACGGCAGGCCATCTTCCACACCATGTACCCGACAACCGGTCCAATCACCGCCATCGACATGCCGTTCGCGCCAAGCGTGGTTAAACCGCCGTGCGCCAGTAGCAGCGCCTGAAACAGCAGCACGATGGCGCCGAGGATAGCGACGACACCGGGCCCGAACAGAATAACGGCGAGCCCAACACCGGTCGGATGCGAGCAACTGCCGGTTACCGATGGGATCTTCAGTGCCGACAGTACGAAAATAAACGCCCCGCACAGCGCCAGCAGGACTTTCTGGTGGTTATCCTCCTGCACGATACGACGCAGGCGTACCAGCCCGTACCACAGACACGGTAAGAAGAGCAGCCACCACGACAGCGCCCACAACGGCGGTAAAAACCCTTCCATGATGTGCATCGCGAACGCCTGCTCCGGCACCACCATCAGCAATAGCGCCGCCGCCAGGCCACTTAATGACAGCTGTTTAAGCTGTTGTTCGAGTTTCATTGCGCATACTCCCACTGTTTGTTGACCAGAATGGTCGAGAAATAGGGTAACGGCTGGTCATCAGCAACCTCATCCAGATGCCGCCAGCACTGCTCGCCAGGGAGCGTGGCCTCTGACATCATCAGTGCACAGTTCAGTAGTCCGGCCTGCGTCAGTAGCGCTTTGATGCGCGCAAACCGGCCATAGACCTTCATCAGCACCAGACTGTCGTGTTGCTGCAGCGCGTGCGCAATCTCCGCTTCCGGCGCGGTACAGGAAATCACCGCCAGCGATTGCTGTTCCATCGCCAGCGGCATTTTTGAACGCGCGGCAATCGCGGCAAACGATGTCACGCCGGGCACAATCTCCAGCCAGTCCGGGCTGCCGATGCGCTGAAGTAAGAACACCCACGTGCTGAACAGCATGGCATCACCCAGGGTGATAAAACCAACCTGTTTCCCGTCGTTCACTTCACGCACTAACGCGTCGGCCACCTCATCCCACACCGCCTCCTTTTCAGCACTGTCGGCGCTCATGGGAAAGTGGCAGCAGCGGATTTCGGTCTGTTCACCAATAAACGTTCGGACGATAGAAAGCGCCAGGCTATCGCCACCTTTGCGGCCCGCCGGGGCGTAGAGAATATCCAGCGAACCGAGGATCCGTGAGGCACGCACGGTGATAAGGTCCGACGCGCCCGGCCCGGTACTCAGGGCGTACAGTTTGCCACTCATGCCGCCTCCTCCAGCGCCACACTCAGCGCCTGCTGTAAATGGGCGACGAACATCGCGCGTACCGCCGGGTTTTCACCCAGTCCGCTCAGCCACGGCGTTGCCGGGATCCCGGCAGCGTTAAACAGCGTCTTCCAGGAGTCCTCGTCATCAGAGGCCATATCGTTAATGGCGTGATCGCCCGCCACCAGCATCAGCGGCATCAGATGCACGGCGGTGACGCCTTGTTTACAGAGGCTCTCAATCAGGATGTCGACTTCTGGATAGCTCTCCACCGCGCCGACGCGGGCCGGGAAGCCCTGGGCCATCATCATGTGGTCGAGGCAGGCATAGGCCGCAAAGGCGTGATGGCTGGCACCGTGGCCCATAAACACCACTTTTTCCGTGGCCCCAAGCGTCGGCATCTGCTGTTGCAATGCGCGCATCAGCTGCGCGTAATCGTCGTGGCTGCTCAGTAGCGGTGCCCCCAGCGTCAGGCGGGTAAACAGCGGGCGCAGGCTCTGCACTTCATGGACGATTTTCTCGTACTCATCGCCGTTGATGATGTGCAGAGACTGAATCGCCACATCCTGATATCCCTGAGCCGCAAGCTTTTTCAGTGCCTGCAGCGGCGTGTCGATCTCAATGCCATCACGCTGTTTGAGCTTGCGAATGATCATCCCGGAGGTGAATGCCCGAAACAGCTCGCGGTCAGGGCAGCTTTCCGCCAGCGCGCGCTCGCACGCCACAATGTTCTTCTCGCAGGTATCGTGGTAGCTGGTACCAAAGCTGACCACCAGAAGCGCCTTTTTCATCTCTAACTCCTTAATCAGCGGCCAGCCAGCGCGCTAAACGCCCGGCGAATGCGGCCTGACTTTCCAGTAATTCCTCTCCCGTCACCAGCGGTGCCGGGCGTGTAATCACGATGCAGGGGATGCCCGCATCCAGACAGGGTTGAACCTTCTCCTGATAGCCACCCTCTGCGCCGGAGGCTTTGGTTATCATCACGTCAGCCCGGCACTGGCGATAAAACGCCGCGTTAAATTCAGCGCTGAAGGGCCCGCACATAGCGAAGATCTCGGTGACGCCAAAGCCAAGTCCGGCGCATTGCTCAATGACCTCGGGCACCGGCAAAACCCGGGCCAATAGCGTTTTCTCCGGCAGACCTGCGCGCCAGCGTGCCAGGTCTTTACTGCCAGTGGTCAACAGCACGCGTTCGCCAAACCGCCGCGCGATGTCGCAGGCCTCTTCAATTCCCGGCACGCTGTAAAGCAATGGATGCGTCAGATCGCAGAGTTGTTCGGGGCGTTGATAGCGGCTAAGCAATACCCCCACCGTTTCACAGGCCGTCAGAATGTTGCGGCTGACCACCTCAGCGTAGGGATGCGAAGCGTCAATCACCCAGCGGGTTCTGTTTTCCGCCAGCCAGTCAACCATCTGCTGCGTCTCCAGGCGGCCACAGCGCACCCGACCGTTAATGTCGCCCGCCAGCCGCTGCCCGGTGGGCGTCGCCACCGACAGGGTGTAGGCCACGCCCGCCGCATCCAGTTGCTGGCAGATCGCGCGGGCATCGCTGGTGCCGCCCATGACCAGCACGTCGCCATAGTTCACAGCACGTAACCCCGGGGTGTGATCATCAGCCCCTCCTGAACGAAGGTGGCTTTATTTCCGACGATCACCAGGCTTGTCATATCGACCGGTTCAAAGTCCATGTCGCCCAGCGTGGTTAACCACTTCTCCTGCTTTTTACGCCCGGCAGACTTCACTACCCCTACCGGCGTTTGCGGGCTTTTGCTGGCGGACAGCAACTCAAACGCCCGCGCCAGATGGCCCTCGCGACCCCTGCTGCGCGGGTTATAGAAACAGATGACAAAGTCCGCCTCTCCCGCGGCGACAATACGTTTTTCGATGACCGGCCACGGCGTCAGCAGATCGCTTAAGCTGATGTGGCAAAAATCGTGCATCAGCGGTGCGCCAAGCAGAGATGCGGCGGCGATACTGGCTGTCATTCCGGGGATCAGGCGAACCTCAACGTCCAGTTTCTGTTTGCTGACCAACTCCAGCACCAGCCCCGCCATCCCATAAATACCGGCGTCGCCGCTGCTGATAAGCGCGACGTTATGCCCGGCCTGCGCCAGCTCGATCGCCGCCTGACAGCGTTCAATCTCTTTGCACATACCGGTTTTGATCACCTGTTTGTCGCCGGTGAAGGCCTTCACCAGATGGGTATAGGTTTTGTAGCCAACGATGATTTCTGCCGCCTGCAGCGCGTCTACAGCTTCCATGGTCATCATGGCCTGCGAGCCAGGGCCGATTCCAATTACGGTTAACATCAGTGTGAAACTCCCAAAGTGATAGTGACGCCCTGTTCGCGCAGGGTTTCTCCTCGTAGTTGCCCATGGCTCAGCAGCCACGCTGCCGGACCCGAGACGCTTCCCACGCCTACCGTCTGGCGTACAAACGGTGAGGCCGGAAAGCGATGTTCGTGCTCACGCAGCGCGTCAGCGGTAAAGGTTTCAAACGGCACACCGCAGCAGGCGGCAAGCTGGAGCAGGCCCGCTTCGTCTTTTTTAAGGGAGACGCTGCCAATCGCTTTTAGGGCCAGCGGGTCGAGCCGTTGCGCCTCGAACTGACGCGCCAGCAGGGTTGCCAGCAGCGGAAACGGTGTGTCGCGTCGACAGCCGATACCCGCCACGACCCGCTGAGGGACCAGCTTCCAGTGTGGCAATGGCAGTTCCGGCAGTGTGTTTCGCAGCGTAATACACACCAGCGCATCCAGTTCCGGGAGGTGCTGCAGGTCACTCACGGTGATAAACCCGCGCCGATCACACTGACTGACGTCGTCATCGAGTTCCGTATCCCACCACAGCCCTACCCGCTGGTGGCTCACCAGCATCTGGTTGACGATTTTTACTGCCGTTCGGAAATCGCTCATTCGGGCGTTCAGTTGGATGGCCAGGGTATCCAGCGCGGCCATCTCGTTGACGTCCGTGGCGGTGGTAATCACCGGGTCAGCCCCCAGTATTCCCGCCAGATAGCGGGTCAGTGCATTCGCCCCGCCAGCATGGCCGGAAAGCAGGCTAATCACGTGCTGCCCACGTTCATCGATGACCACCACCGCCGGGTCGCTCAGTTTGTCGTGGATGAGTGGTGCCAGGACGCGCACCACAATTCCGGTTGCGCCGATAAAAATCAGCGACGGGTAGTGCGTGAACGCCTCGCGAACCGCCGGGGCAAAGCCGCCGTCGAAGGGAACAAAACCCTCTTCCTGCAAACGCTCGCTGGTAAAACAGGTTACCGGCAGCATTGCCGCCAGGCGCTTCGCCAGCCGCACGCCGCCCGGGGTCAGGCAAAACAGCGCAATAGCCTCAGGCTTTACGGTATTCATGGCTAAAATCCGCGGCATAGAGTTTTGAGTAGTGATACTCCTCGCCCAGGAACTTCCCGACCAGAATGAGCGCCGTTTTCCGGATCCCCGCCTCGCGTACTTTGTCGGCGATATCTGCCAGCGTGCCGCGTACGGTGTGGCTTTCCGGCCAGGTCGCTTTATAAATGACGGCAACGGGCGTGGTGTCTGGATAACCGCCTTCAATCAGACGTTCCGCCACCCGATGAATACGCTGGACCGAAAGATAAATCGCCATTGAGGTCTGATGGCTGGCGAATGACTCCAGCTGTTCACGCTCGGGCACCGGCGTACGGCCTTCGAGACGGGTAATAATCAGGCTCTGTGAGACTTCAGGCACGGTGTATTCCACCCCAAGCTCCGCCGCAGCACCGAGGAAGGCGCTGACGCCAGGTACCACCTGCCAGGCAATGCCGAGTTTGGTCAACTCTTCACCCTGTTCCCGGACGGAGCCGTAGAGCGAGACATCACCGGTCTGTAAACGTACCACCGTTTTTCCGGCCTTCACGCCCGCCGCCATCAGGCCAATGATCTGTTCTAAATGGAGTTCCGCGCTGTCGTGGCATTCGGCCCCCTGCGGGCAATATGCCAACAGTTCGGTATTGATAAGCGAACCGGCATAGATGACCACCTGCGCCTGCTGCAGCAACCGGTATCCCTTGAGCGTAATGAGCTCTCGATCGCCGGGACCAGCACCGACAAACCACACGCAACGGGAATCAAACGTCTCAGACATGGTGTTCTTCCTTCTGACAGGCGATAACAAAAACGGGATTGTTCGGTTTGAAATAGTGGCCGCTGCCAAGCGGCGCCAGTGCGGAGACCTGCATTTGCAGGCAATCAATGTCCTGCGCGCCGATCTGCTGCAGATGGGCCAGCGCGGTTGTGAGGTTTTCCATCAGGATAAACGTCATGACCAGACGTCCGCCCGGATGTAACTGGCGCATGGACCAGTCAATAAGCGATGTCAGATGGCCACCGCTGCCGCCCATAAATACGGCATCGGCCTTATCTGCCACCGGTAATGGCGCAACGCCCGGCAAAATAGCGATATTGTGACAGGTAAAATGCTGGCGATTTTCCGCAAGCAGTTGCAGAGCCGCAGGGTTACGTTCAATGGCCGTCACTCGCAGCGAGGGAAACTGCAGCGCCGCCTCTATCGACACACTCCCGGTCCCCGCGCCGACATCAATCAGGTGGCTGGCGCGATGCAGCGCAAGCTTCGAGATGGCCAGGGCGCGTACCGCCTCTTTGGTCATCGGCACCGTTTCGCCGCGCAAAAACAGTTCATCTTTCATCGAGGATCACCACTGCATTCATTTCATAGTCGGCACTGACCTCACTGACCGGCAGCCAGTGGATCCGTTCGTTTTCCATCGCCAGGTTTTCACCAATGACCATCCAGCGATGGCCCTTACCACGTGCCACCAGCTGCGCGGCAATCTCTTTCGGCCCGCACTGGTTATCGGTGACCATCGCCACTTTGCGATGCCGTGCCAGCTCATCAACATTCACGCTGCGACCATGGCTACTGGTCAGCCACATCTCATTCATATCAATGCCCGCCTGCGCACACAGGTACTGCACCGCGCTAATGCCGGGAATAATGTGCACGTGCGCAATACCGAAATGCGCCACCATTCGCGTTCCGATGCCGTAAAACAGCGGATCGCCGGAGGCGACAATCACCACCTTTTTCGCGTGACGCGCCTCAATCCAGGTCAGCAGCTCCGGAATGTTAGCGCCCAGGACGAATGTCTCGCCGCAAAACGCCGGGAACTGCAGCAGATGACGTTTTCCGCCGACCAGCGCATCGGCATGTTCAATGGCTTCACGCGCAGCGGGCGTCATCAGATGCAATCCCGCAGGTCCCATTCCCACAACCGTTAACATTGCAGCTCCCGGGCAATCGCCTCGACCGGGCGGTTGCTACCCAGCACCTGGTTATCAAAGGAAAACAGAATGGCGTCACAGGTCGGCGGAGTTTTGGTAAAGCGCAACATCTGCATCACGCGCAGGCAGATACGTTTGGCGAGGTGGTTGTAAATAGCCTGAAAACCCCAGGTTTCGATATGCTCCATCGCCGCCTCGGTGGTATCGCAATCGCTGACGAGGGTCAGTAACTCCAGCGGTGCGCCGAGCAGCGCCAGATGTGCCACCAGCGTTTCCATGCGCGCGTCGGCGATATGGCTGTGGGTGTGAAAAATCCCGGCGGCAATTTTGATGAGTTTGCCGGAATGGCCGACCAGCACTATCTGGCGAAACCCCAGCCGCACTGCCTCTTCGATCATGTAGCCGACAAAGTTGCTCATGGTGACCACGACATCTTCATCAATGCCCATCTGCTCGCGCACAAATCGCTCACCATGATTGCCCGGCACCAGCACGACCCGCTCCAGCCCCGCCGCGCGTTTAATTTCCAGCTCCAGAGAGAGCGAGCGTTTCCAGCTCTCTTCTGACATCGGCGTGACAATGCCGGTGGTGCCGATAATCGAAATCCCGCCCAGGATCCCGAGGCGTGAGTTGTAGGTTTTCTGCGCCCGCGCTTCGCCTTCAGGCGCAAAGATTTCAACGTCAGCCCCACGCGTCGGGCCAATCGCCTCGCGCACTGCGGATTCAATGGTGTGACGTGGCGTGCGGTTGATCGCCGCACTGCCGATGGGCAGGCCAATTCCTTTGCGCGTGACGGTCCCCACCCCTTCGCCACCCGAAAGCGTAATCTCGCCGCTATCGTTGAGCGTCACTCGGGCGAAAATCAGCATGCCGTGCGTGGCATCGACATCATCACCCCCGTCTTTGCGGATGGCCGCAATCGCCTGCTGACCTTCAATGTGCGGCGACTCCACGTTCAGACATAGCGTGACACCGGAGGGGGTCACAATGGAGATCTGATGAATAAGATGCTGGCGCAGCACCATCAATGCGGCGACTTTCGCTGCCGCGGTTGCGCAGGAACCGGTGGTGTAGCCTTTACGTAACGCCTTCCCGTTATGCCATACCGGGGCATCGAAGGTTGAATCGCTCATCGCGCCCCCTGCAGGTAATAGAGCATGGCGTTCACAATCGCCGCCGCCACATTGCTGCCACCTTTGCGCCCAAGAGCCGCAATCGCGGGTAAATTGCTGTGCGTCAGCGCCTCTTTCGATTCCGTCGCCCCCACAAAACCCACCGGAACACCCACCACGCCGCTGACAGCAACATCATGCTCAAGCAGGCGAAACAGCGCCGTTGGCGCGTTACCAAAGACGAAGACCTTCTCGCTCTCTTCCGTCACTGCGATATCCACCGCCGCCATCGAGCGGGTTATTCCCTGTGCTTTTGCCTGCGCCACCACCCGCGGGTCGCTGATATAGCAGCGACATTCACCCCCGAATGTCGCCAGCAGCGTTTTGTTGATCCCGGAGAGCGCCATCGTGGTATCGGTATAGATAACTGACGGGCGACGGAGCGCCGCGCAAAGCTGTTCCAGTGCATCATCTGAAAACCAGAGAATATCCAGCCAGTCAAAATCTGCGGTGGTGTGGATCACCCGCTTGACGATCGCCTCATGCAGTGGGCTGGCAAACCGGTATTCCGGCCGCGTTTCGCGAATGATCTCGCCAATGATGTCGAAACTTTTGGCTTCAATCGCCTGGGGTTGCTGGATGTATTGCATTGTCTCTTGTCCTCAGGCCACGCCAACCATCAACCAGCGTGCTGCGATAAACAGCGCCAGCGCCAGGGTGGAGGAAACCCACATCAGTCGAATCGTTCGGGAAATGTCGTCTACCGCAATCGGGCGCAGCGCATCGCCAATCCACGGCTTTTCTACGCGCTGACCAAAATAGTCATTGGGTCCGCCAAGCCGGATGCCCAGCGCGCCAGCGACCGTCGCTTCTGCCCACGCGCAGTTGGGACTGCTGTGGTTGTAGCGGTCGCGCCAGCCGAGGCGCAGCGCGCGGGAGAAATCGTCACGGCATAGCCACGCCGCGATGCTCAACAGAAACCAGCTCAGACGAGCGGGGATATAGTTCGCCAGGTCATCCATACGGGCGCTGACCATGCCGATCGCACGGTATTTTTCGTGCTTGTAGCCCACCATTGAATCGAGGGTATTCACTGCCTTATAGGCCATCGCCAGAGGCGCACCGCCCAGCATGAGGAAAAACAGTGGGGCGATAACGCCATCGACCGTGTTCTCCGCGACAGTCTCCACCACCGCCCGGTTGATCTGTTCCGGCTGAAGTTGAGACGTATCGCGTCCCACTATCCAGGAGAGTTTTTCGCGGCTTTCATCAAGGTCGCCCGCTCGCAGAGGACGTTCAACGTCCCGTGCAGCGTTTGCCAGACAGCGCCCGGCCAGCACGGTAAACATCATCCACACTTCAATCGCCCAGCCCAGCCAGGGATGAACCATCCGTCCGAGTGCCAGTACGCCCCAGGCCATGCCCCAGGTCAGCCCCACCACTACCAGCCACATGACACCGCCACCAATGCGTAGCGCCGTGTCGCTATGACAGCAGCGGCGAATACTCCGCTGCATCGCATTGATCAGGTTGCCTATCCAGCGCACCGGATGCGGCCAGTTTTGCGGGTCGCCGATGATGACATCGAGCAGCCACGCGACGCACCAGGCCAGCAGAGTCATAGCGCCCCCCTCGCCGCCGTCAGCCAGCGGTTGAGCATCATGGGGCATTGGGCAAAGTGGAGGTGCAGATAGCTTGCGAACGTGTTGCCAACCTGCCAGCCGCCCGCCCACTCCTGCATCGTTACGCCATCGCGTACTTTGCGACACGCCAGTACCGCGGGGGTTTGGGGAGAGAAGTCGGAATAGTGAAATTCATGCCCACGCAGCACCTCTCCGCTATCGGCCAGCAGCGTGGACTGGCGCGCCTGCGCCTCACAATAGCCAAAACGGGTCAGCCGTTTACCCATCCTGCTGTGGCCAGGGATAACATTGGCCATCCGGTGGGTGACCCCCTCGCTATCTTCCAGCGTGCTGCCGAGATACATCAGCCCACCACACTCGGCGTAGATCGCCACGCCTCGCCGGTGCGCCTCCCGCAGGCTGGCAAGCATCGTGGTGTTTTCCGCAAGCCGTGCCGCGTACAGCTCCGGGTAACCGCCCCCGAGCCAGACCATCTGGCAGTCAGGTAAATGGGTGTCGCGCAGCGGGCTGAAGCGGATAATGTCGATCCCGGTACGTTCGAGTAGCGTGATGTTATCCGCATAATAGAAGTTGAAGGCCTCGTCATCAGCCATCGCGAGCGTCAACCCGCGCCCGGCGTCCCCATCAGGAAGCGCAGACCAGGAGCCCTGCGGCAGTGACACCATCTGGCTGAGCGAGAGAAGTTGTCCGATGTCCAGCGTACGTTCGAGAATGGCGGCAAAATTCTGCCAGGTCTGCAGGTCCGCGACCGACTCCCGGGCGGTGACCAGTCCCAGATGGCGCTCGGGCAAACCGACGCCTTCAACGCGCGGCACATAACCCAGGACAGGTACCGTGCAGTAGTGTTCAATTGCCGTTTTGAGCAACTGATAATGTGATTCGCTGTTGACGCGATTGACAATCACCCCGGCAATATTGAGGGTGGGATCAAATCGCTGAAAGCCCATTACCGTCGCGGCAATTGAAGTCGAGACCGCCTTGCCATCCACCAGCAGAATCACCGGGCAGCCCAACTGTTTTGCCATCGCGGCGGTGCTGCAATAATTCGGATCCGTACCGTAGCCGTCATACAGCCCCATCACACCTTCAATCACTGCGATATCCGCCTGCTGCATATGCTCGCAGAACAGCGCGTTGAGTATCGGTTCAGGGAGCATGAAGCTGTCGAGGTTGCGGGAGGACGTACCGCTGACTTTGGTATGCCAGCCGGTATCAAGGTAGTCAGGGCCCACTTTATATGGCTGGACGCGTAACCCACGCTGTTTTAACAGACTCAACAGGCCTAGCGTCACCGTGGTTTTACCACAACCGCTTCCGGTACCTGCAAGAACAAACGCGTACTGCTTTGCCGCCATGGCCCTGATCCTGTCCAGGGTGGTCGGGAGGTATAGATACACGTAACCCCAGTCTTTCGACTGTATGATGCATCAGTACAACCCACTTCCCACCGAAGTTGTTGAACGTTCCCGACAGGCAGGTCTTCTGGCTTAGCGTCCTCCTCGCCCGTCCTTCCCAATCTCACGATCAGTGGTCATTACGGGGTCGTCAGCATCACAGCAGCGGGGGCTGCGGGGGATTATCACCCCCTTCCCTACCACAAATGTGGCAAACCGGTCGGCTTACATAATGAGAAAATAGCGCGTTATAAAACAGCAATGCTATTTACGGCGTTTCACTTCACCTTAGGCAAATACTTAACCGTAATGAAATACATGCTGTGTAAAACGTGGCGCCAGAATAATTGACGCCTTCCTCAATAACTCAACGTTTTATCACAAAAAATTAAAAGAAAAGATAATTACGCTTAAAATCTCAATATTTATTGCGCTACGACAAGTTATTGCACCACTTGATATTTTTTCATTTTATCGTGATCAAAATTCATCCTGATTACCATCGAGACTCAGCCAGCTTCAACAGGCGTTGTGGCATTGGAGCCGTTCGACAGCCGATCCTGACCA